>JAITVE010000187.1 GCA_031285975.1 Candidatus Adiutrix sp.
GCTTGCCGCTTTCTGGCCGCGTGAAGCCGCACAATCTGGTAAAATGATGGCGGACGAAAAAAGGCATGGATCCCGGCTTTCGCCGGGATGACGAGTATCTATTGGAAATAACATCTAAAGTTAGCGAGCATCTTAGCGCTTTTCAGAGAAATTAAGATGCTCTTGCCCTGTGACAAACCGCTATACACGCCCCATCGGCATCAGCGTTCCCGCTTCAGCAGCTTTTGCGTCACCAGTCGGGTTAAGGGCGGGGCAGTGAAGAGCACCAGGAGCATTCGGAAGGTCTGCATGGCCATGACGAAGGCCACGTCGGCTCCGGCGGAGGCGGCGATGATGGCCACGGTTTCCACGCCGCCGGGGCTGGTGGCCAGGTAGGCGGTCAGGGGGTCAAGGTCTCCGGCCCAGACCAGGAGGGCCGCGAACAGGGCGCAGAGGGCCATGAGGCTCAGAATGGCGGCCACGATTTTGCCCAGGGCCTGGGCCACGTTCTTCAGCACCTCACGGGTGAAGCGCAGGCCGATGGACGCGCCGATTAAAGCATAGGCCGCCACCAGCAGCCAGGGCGGCAAATCCAGCCGCAGGTAGCCGGTCTGGCTGAGCAGAAGGCCGCCGATGAAGGGCGCGAGAATGGCTCTGCCCGGCAGCCGCAAAAGCTTGCCCAGATACACCGCCCCGCCCGTGAAGGCCAGGGTGACCGCGAAGGAAGGCCAGTGGATCGCCGGGAACCAGACCGCCGCCGCCTTCCCGCCCGGCCCTATCCCCGCTATGCCGGAAACCAGGGCCGCGCCGATGGAAACCAGGATGACGCGCAGGTATTGCATAAAAGCCACCATGCGCATATCCGCGCCGTAATCTTCGCTCATCACCACCATGGCCATAGCCGCGCCCGGCGAGACGCCCCACATGGCCGTGGTGCCCGGCAGCACTTTGCGGCGCGACAGAATAACGCCGATGAACAGCGCGGCCGCCATGGCCCACACAGTGCCGCCCAAAAAAAGCGGCCAGGAGGCCCCCAGCCGGTCAAAAACCGTTATCGGCACCCGCTCGGCCATCATTATGCCCACTAAACCCTGCGAAAACAGGAAGGCCCGCGGGGGCACGGCCAGCTTCACGCCCTTGAGGGACAGGACTATCGCGGCCAGCATGGGCCCCATCATGGCCGAAGCGGGCAGCCCCACGCTGTCCCAAATCACTTCCAGAACCAGCGACAGGGCGATCAGGGCGGGCCAGCCCTTCATGATATCTTTCAGCCGCGCGGCGTTCATAGCCAATCCCCCGGAATCCGTTCGGAAGCAACCGTAGCGAAACGCTCCGACCCTCAAGGGTCAGAGCGTTTTTATACACCAATTATACCGAAATAGCAAAGCGCTTACATGAACACGCTCGGCAGCCAGGTGGCAATCGCCGGGAAGAACATGACCAGGAAGGTCACGGCCAGCTCAATGCCAATGCAGTGGAAGAGTTCGGGGAAGGTTTCCTCGATTTTCACGCCCACAATCTGGCAGGTGGTGATGAGGCACAGGCCCACCGGCGGGGTGATGCCGCTGGAAGTCAGGGCCATGCACATGAACATGCCGAAGTGCAGCGGCTCAATGTTCATCGCCAAGGCAATGGGCAGCAGAATGGGCGTGACCATGACGATGATGGCGATGGTCTCCAGAAAGCAGCCCAGCACAAAGACTATCAGCAGGGTGATGAGGAAGAAGCCTATCTCGCTGTTAATGTATTGCACGAAGAAGGCGGCCATGGTCGCCGGGACGTTTTCCACGGTCATGGCGTAGCTGAAAGCCACCGAGGCCCCCATCATGCCGATGATGCGGCCGGAGCGGGCCACGGATTCGATGAAGATGGTGGCCGTCTGCCGCACCGTGATTTCGCGGTAGATCACCAGGGCCAGGAACAGCGACCACACCACGGAGATCACCGCCGCCTCAGTGGCCGTGGCAATGCCGAACATGATGCTGCCCATGATGAACAGCGGCGTGGTCAGGGGCAGGATGGCGTCGATGAAGGAATCGCGCAGTTCCTTGCCGCTGAAGCTCACCCGGCTGCCGTCCGCCAGCACGCCGTAATTGCGCTTGCGGCTCTGGTAAATGCTGTAGGCGGCCAGGCCCCCGGCGAAGAGAAGGCCCGGGATGATGCCGCCGATGAAGAGGCTCCCAATGGATATGCCCGCCGTGGCCCCGAACATGACCATGACGATGCTCGGGGGAATGACCACCCCCAGGAGCCCCGAAGCGGACATGATGGCCCCGGTGAAACCGTCGCGGTAGCCGGTGCGCTTCATCTCCGGCACCACAATGCTGCCGATGGAGGCCGCCGTGGCCGGGGCCGAGCCGCAGATGCTGCCGAACATGGCGCAGGAGACCACGCCCGTCACCGCAATGCCGCCGCTCAAGTGCCCCACCAGGGCGCTGGCGAAGCGCAGCATCCGGCGGCTGATGCCGCCGTTGCTCATCAAATCGCCCGCCAAAAGGAAGAAGGGGATGGCCAGGATGGTGAAGGAATCAACCCCGGCCACCAGCTTGGTGATAAGCTGCATCATGGGGATGCCGTTGGCCATGAAATAGGCCGCCGCCGACAGGGCCAGGGAAAAGACGATGGGCACGCCCAGGGCCAGCATCACAAAAAACGAACCGAACAGCAGAAGCAGCATCATGCCGCACCCTCCCCCTTCCGGCGACCGGGCCGGAAAAATTGTATCAAGTCGTAGGCGGACTTATAGGACATCAAAAAGAAACTTAACGGCACCACGGCATATTTCAGGGAGTTGGGAAAATGCAGCACCGGGCTGATAAAGCGGTGGTTGCGGAGGGTGCTGTTGAAACTCACCACCCCGCCCGCGAACAGGGTCACGCAGAGGGCCAGGGTCAAAACCAGCTTCAGCCGGGCCTGGTTGCGGGGCGAAAGGCGATCCACCACCACGGTCACCGAGGGGTGCCCCTCTTCGGAAAAATAAACCAGGGTGATGCCCAAAAACGATACCCAGACCAGCAGCAGGCGGGCCATTTCATCGCTCCAGGCCAGCGGGCTGGCAAAGAAATATCGCAGCACCACCTGCATGAAAACAATGACCACCAGGGCCGAAAACAGGGCCAGGCACGCGGCGCGCAGGCCTTTGACGATGTAGGAATTCAGTATCAAGGAACACCCCTCAAAACATCATATATAGTTAGGGTTTTACCGGAGCCCGGTCGGGCCGCGCGAATCGCGCCTCACGCGGCCCAGCCGGTTCGGTTCGCCCGACAGGGCTCAATAACCGGCGTATTTCCGGTACAGATCCATCAGCTCTTTGCCGATAACTTCTTTTTCGTATTTGTCATACAAGGGTTTCAGGGCCTCGGCAAAGGCGGCCTTGTCCACTTCGTTCACTTCCATGCCCTTCTGGCGCATAACGTCGGCCAGGGTCACGTCCTCAACGGCGATGCGGGCGCGGACGTTGGCCACGGCGGTGACCATTTCTTCCATCATGATGGCGCGCCATTCTTCCGGCAGCGACTGCCAGACCTGCTCGTTGATGAGCACGCACTCGTTCGTCCAGAAGTGGCCGGTGAGGGACAGGTACTTTTGCACTTCATACAGCGAGGAGGAGTTGATGGTGGTCAGGGGCGTTTCCTGGCCGTCCACAACCTTCTGCTGGAGCGCGGTGAAAAGCTCGTTGAAGCCCATGGAGATAGTCATGGCCCCCAGGGTTTCAAACACCGCCCGGCGCAGGTCGGAGTTGGTGGTGCGCAGCTTAATGCCCTTCATGTCTTCGGGCTTGGCAATGGGCCGCACGTTGTTGGTCAGGTGGCGGAAGCCGAGCTCGATGAAGCCCAGGTTGCGGATTTCGCCGGAGTCGGCAATGATTTTGTTGATGGCCGCGCCGTAGTCGCCGTCCAGGGCCGCGTACCCGGCTTCGCGGGTGGCGAACATGTAGGGCAAGTCTTCAATGATGAGTTCCGGGTGCAGGGTGCTCTGGAAAGCGATGGACTGGAGGCTCATTTCCAGGCTGCCCATGAACAGCGATTCCAGCATTTCCGCCTCGCTGCCCAGCAGCGAGTCGCCCATCACCTGGACGGTGACGCCGCCCTTGGTGCGCTCATTGACCCGTTTGCCCCAGGCGTTCAGTTCGTCATTGATGACCGAAGCGCTGCCGGAGGCAAAGGTGTTGCCGATTTTCAGGGTGACAGGTTTGGGATCAGCCGCCATCAGCGGGGCGCTTCCCATAACGACAAACAACAGCGCGGTCAAAAGACCGCCGACCAACGGACGGATTTGTTTCATTTTCGTGCTCCTTGCAGCGAAGAGGTTGCGGTCAAAGCCTCACGGGACTAAATCATCCCTTTGAAAGCCTTCAGCGACATGAAATTCAACGTGTCTATTTTATATATGAGCACCGCCTCGGGCGTTCTGTACCCGCCGTCGCCTTCGGCGGCGTGGGTGGCGATGATGTGGGAAATCTCCCAGGGCAGGCCGTGCTTCACAGCCAGCCCGGCCCCGGAAAAGGGGTGCCGCATGAGCTTGCCGATGGGCGATTTTTCGAAACCGCCGTCCGCTTTCTGCTGGTATTCCACGATTTTGCCCACATCGTGCAGGATGCCCCCGGCGATGAGGTAATCGTAATTGAGGGGATAGGCCCCGTAAAAGGCGCCGTAATCCTTATACACGGAATCCAGCATGTGGGTGATGGCCCGCACGTGGGTGCGGTAGCTCACATCGTTGTTGGGAATCAACAGGGTGAAGGGCAGCTTGTCGAGGTCGGCAGGTTGAAAGCCGCCGATTTCAAGGGCTTCCTGATTCACCCGGATGGTTTTTTCGCGCAGTTCCCCGTCCTTGATCCATTCAATTTCGGGAAAAAGTTCCAGCCATGTTTTGTGCATTGCCGTCAGCCTTTCTATAAAAAGTTTCACTCATAAACGCCGTAGTCACGGGCGGCCTCGACCATAGCCCGGATGTTCTCCGGGGGGGTGAGGGGCGACATGTTGCAGCCCGCCCCCAGCACCAGGCCCAGCCCCTCTTTGCCGTCCAGCACGCCTTTGGCCAGTTCGGTGACCCGCTCGGCCGGGGCTTCCATCAGTTCCACCGGGCTGACGTTGCCGATCATGGCCAGGCGGCTGCCCAGCTTTTCGCGGGCCGCGGCCATGTCCACGGGCGCGTCGATGTCGGCGGAGCGGATGCCGGTCTCGGCCACGTCCAGCAAAATCGGGTCGAGCTTGCCGCAGATGTGCATGGTCTGGTAGGGGTGCCCGGCCTCGCGGAAGGCGGTCATCAGCCGCTCATGGCGCGGCTTGACGAAACGGCGGTAATGGGCCGGGCCCATCATGCTCACCGAGCAGCTGGCCTCGCCGAAGGTGATGCAGTTGGCCCCGGCCTTATACATGGCCGAGCCGTAGGCGAAACTGACTTCCACGGCGAAATCAAGAAGCTTTTCCAAGAACTCCGGGTTCTTGAAAATCATCATCATGGCATTGGGCACGCCCACCAGCTGCGCGGCCACATTCATCGGCCCCTGCACGGTGGCGGCAATGAAGGTGTTGTCGCCCACCTGGGAACGGGCCAGGGACACGACTTTCTGCATCAGCGGCATCCGCCCGTCGGTCAGGGGGTTGGGCATTTTCAGGCGGTCGAAATCCGCCGGGGTTTTGATGGGATGCTCCACCAGCGAACCGCCCGCGTCTTCGGGGTAGGCCACCTTGCCGCCCATGGCCTCGACTTCCACGGTCACGTCGCAGGAAACCCGCACGCCGTCATAGCCGTAGGTTTTATAGCTGGTCACCAGGGCCTCGGCAAAGCGTTCCGGGTCGCGCAAAATCTGCCCGACCTTGAGGCCAATGGCCCGCGAACTGGCCAGGGCGTTATTCAAAAACACCGGCACCCGGTCGGGCCGCTCAAAGTTGAGGGCCGCCATCATGCGGTCTAAAGAGGTATACTGTTTCATCATAGGCTGGTCTCCCCTTCCAAAGCAAGGTCAAACACGACAATAGAGAAAAATCAGCGCCGGACTTCGCCGCCGAAGCCGCTTTCCGGGCCGTCAGCGGCGCGCTTCATCATGTCCAGCACCCAGTCCGGGGTCAGCTCCGGCAGGGAGCCGCCATTTTCCCGCGCCAGGCGGTAAGCGTCAATGACTTCGCGGCGTTCCTGCTCGTAGGCCATCTTTTTCTCGGCCCGCGCCAGCACGTCCGCCACCAGGGGGCCGGGGATGACCGTCACCCCGTCGGCGTTGCCCATCACCACGTCGCCGGGGTCAACCCGCACCCCGCCGCAGTTGATGGAGCCATTGATGACCCCGCCGTAATTTTTCACCGGCCCGCGCTGGGTGAGGCCCCGGCAGAAGACCGGCAGGCCCAGCTCTTCCAGCTCGCCCCGGTCGCGCGCGTAGCCGTCGATAACAATGCCCGCCAGGCCCACGGCCCGCGCCGCGCCGCCGATGAGCCCGCCCACATAGGCCCGCTCGTCGCAGCCCTGGCCGTCGATGACCAGCACATACCCCGCCGGAGCGCCGTAGGTGGCCACATGCACGGGGAAGTTATCCCCGGCGGCGGTTTCCACGGTCAGGGCCGGGCCGAGCACCCGCATGGTAGGGTTCAGGGGTTTGATGGCCCCCGTCAGGCAGCCGTCCCTGGGCAGGCCGAAACCGGACAGGCCGTCGCACAAAAGAGCCGGGTCAAGCCGCTCAAGCCGTTGTATTATATCGGCCCCCAGGGGTTTGGCCGGTGGGTGGATAATGGTTTTCATATGGTGACCTCCGTCAAAATGTATTTTTTATTTCTTATTTATGTAAAATGTATCACATAATTCATTGACCGTCAATCACTTTTACAGTACAATTTTTTTACCATCATGAGGTATCATATCTGTAAGCCGGGTTGCGCCGGAACAACGGGAGTTTTTCGAGAATGGACAGGAATTTGTTTCGGGAATTGGAAGCCAAGCTGCCGGACATGACCCGGGCCCAAAAGCTGGTGGCGGATTTTATTACCAAAAAGCCCATGAACGCGGTGTTTTTCACCATCGACCAGTTGGCCCACGCCTCCGGAGCCAGCACGGCCACGGTGGTGCGGCTGGCCCTGTTCATGGGCTATGGCGGCTACGCCGATTTCCAGCGGGAGTTGCAGGACTGCCTGCAAAAAATGATGGCCCCTTCCCACCGCCTGGAAGAGCGCTTTCAGGATTTGGGCAAAAACGATTTGTTGTCAGAAGTCTTCATGGTGCAGATGAAAGGTTTGGAGGAAACGTTCGCCAACCTCAACCACGACAACCTGCGCAAAGCCGTTGACCTGATTCAGCGGGGCCGCCGCGTGTATGTCGTCGGCAGCCGCTCCTGCTTTTCCGTGGCCCACTACCTGGGCTACAACCTGGCCCGGATAACCGGCAAGTGCCGCTTCCTGAACCCCTCGGAGGGCCTCCTCGGCGAAGAGCTGAACCAGATTACGGACGAGGACGTCGTCATCTGCTTCACCCTGCCCCGCTACATCACCACCGTGGTGCGCGCGGCCAAAATCGCGGCCAGCCGCGGGGCGCACATCATCGCCATCACCGACGGCTACCGCTCGCCCCTGGCCTCTTACAGCGAGGTGCTGCTGCGCATCGCCTACCGCAGCTACGATTTCCACAACACAGTCATGCCCGCCTTCCTCATCGCGGAAATCCTCATCTCCCTCATCACCGCCGAAAACCCACTCTCCACCAAAACCAACCTCGCCGAAGTCGAAACCATCCTCGCCGACTTGGACACGCATGTGAATGTGAAATGACGGCCTTGCCATATTCACAAATTCTGGAATAAAAAAAATCCACAATCATGCCGACCAAGGACTGATTACGGATTAACAATAAAGTGGGAACTGAAAATTTTTGAAAACCTGGAGCGGGCAACGGGGTTCGAACCCGCGACCCCAAGCTTGGGAAGCTCGTACTCTACCAACTGAGCTATGCCCGCCCGGCTTTGCCCGGCAAGCCATTGGCCCGCCGACCTGCGGCTGACGGTTCGGAATGTGCCCAACCCGCCAACACAAAGGCGGCCCGTAGACCACCTTTATTAAATATACCCATTTCCATCCCAAAAGTCAAGATTTTTCAAAGCGGATTCCGGGCGGCACGGCGTACTGTGCGGCACAGACGTCTGCCCCGCATCTGTCGTGATTCTGACAAAAGCCGGAATCACGGCGGGTACGGGGCAGGACTTGGGTATTTTCAATGAACCCACAAAAGCCGGGGCTATTTTTTGAACGTCGTCACTTCATCCACAGTGGGCTGGACGGCCCAGGGGGTGGCGGAGAGCTTGAGGTCGGCCTGGATTTTCAGGCCTGCGGCTTCGGCGGCGGCGCGGTCGGCAAAAAAGCCGACCCTGATGCGGTGCTGCACCACGCCGTTGACCGTGGCGTCGTAGGCGTACACCTCTTCGCCGGGGGCTTTGCTGGCCATCACGCGGCTCAGGACTTTCAGAGATTCCGCCGCGTCCGGGGTTGAGGAAATATTCACAACCCACTGGTCAGAGATGGCCAGCGGGGCGGCGGGTTCCGTCGCGGCCACGCTTGGGGCTTCAGCCGGTTTGGCCTCGGCGGCAGTGGCCGGCGTGGCGGCGGTTTGGGGCTCGGCCGCTTTGGGTGCAGCAGGTTGAGCCGTTGCAGCGGGCTTGGCCGGTTCCGCGGTCGTGGCCGGTTTGGCCGTGGCCGCCGGTTTCGGCGTTTCAGCGGGTTTCGCCGTGGCCGCCGGTTTCGGCTTTTCGGCAGGCTTGGCCGCAGTCGCAGGTTTCGGCTTTTCAGCGGGTTTGGCCGCAGTCGCAGGTTTCGGCTTTTCAGCGGGTTTCGCCGCAGTCGCAGGTTTCGGCTTTTCAGCGGGTTTCGCCGTGGTCGCAGGTTTCTTGTCCGCCGGTTTGGCGGCGGGTTTCGCCGAAGCCGTTACGGCCGGTTTTTCTGCGGGCTTTTTTTCGCTGCTCGGAGAGGTGGCCGGGCCCGTCTGTCCGGCGTCGGCTGCGGTCATTTCTGAGGTGGGGGAAAAGCTGATCGCGTCGGGGGCTTTTTCCGGCAATTCAGGGGCGTAGAGCTCGGCGGGGGAAGCGCCCGGCGCGGTTATGGCCGGGGCTTGCGCCGCGCGTTCCGGCTCGGCGGGGCCGCTGAAAAAACCATAGGTGACCACAATAATCGCGGCCACGGCCACGATGCCAATCCACAGGGGCCGCAGGTTCGGCTTCTTGGTGGGGGGGTAAGGCCGCTGGTCGGCATACGGCCCTTCGGGGGTCACATCCAGATCCACGCTTTTGTCGTCAAGACGGTCGTTCTGTTCCATAAAACCCTGCCATCGCAAAGAGAGCGAGGGCGCGTGATGACGGCCCCCGGTTCATGGTTCACAAAAGTTATTCGGCCCCGGTCGCCGCTTCCTCCGCCGGGTTCGGCGCGGCGGCTACGGGAAAATCATCCGGCGGCAGGGGAAAAGCCAACGGGGCCCCTTTCAACTCGGCCAGCTTGGCGTTGGCCATAAAGGCCTGGAGTTGCTGGGGATATTCGCGGATAAGCTGCTCGTACTTCCTGACGGCGTCGTCCGGCCGACCGGCGGCGGTGTAGACCCGGCCCAGGGACATCAGCACATTCAGCTTCACATTGGGGCCCAGATAATCCAGGGGCAGCAGGTTTTCATAGTTCCCGGCGGCTTG
>JAITVE010000263.1 GCA_031285975.1 Candidatus Adiutrix sp.
CCACCCTGGCCGTGCTGGACAAAACCACGCAAAAAGTCTGCAAAATCCCCGACTGGATGCTGGCTCTGCTGCGCTGAAAGTCTATGAGGATATACCTATGACCAATCTTAAAAAATCAACCCGCAACGGCGCTCAAATCATCTGCGACGCCCTGGAACATTTCGGCGTGGGCGTCGTTTTCGGCTACCCCGGCGGCCAGGTTATCCCCCTGTACGACGCGGTGTATGACGCGGGTTTCAAGCATGTGCTGACCCGCCACGAGCAGGGCGCGGCCCACGCCGCCGACGGCTTTGCCCGGGCCACCGGCAAAGTGGGGGTGGTGCTGGCCACTTCCGGCCCGGGGGCCACCAACATCGTCACCGGCATTGCCACCGCCAACATGGACAGCGTGCCCCTTCTGGCCATCACCGGCCAGGTGCCCACCACGGCCATCGGCTACGATACCTTTCAGGAAGCCGATATTTACGGCATCACCATCCCCATCACCAAATACAACTATCTGGTGAAAAAAATCGAAGACTTGAACCAGATCATGGCCGAGGCCTTCTACATCGCCCAGACCGGCCGCCCCGGCCCGGTGCTGGTGGACGTGCCCAAAGACGTGCAGGTGACCGCCGTCACCCCGCAGCCCATGACCGAAGTGCGCATTCCCGGCTACAACCCCGCCCCGGCCCCCCAGCGCGAGCAGGTGGAAGCCCTGGTGGAGGCCCTGCGCACCAGCCGCCGCCCCCTGGCCTACATCGGCGGCGGCGTGACCGCCTCGGGCGCGGACAAGGAACTTTTCCGTTTTTTAACTGAGTCCGACATCCCGGCCGTCACCACCCTCATGGGCAAAGGCTCCTTCCCGGACGACCACCCCCTGGCCCTCGGTTTTCCGGGAATGCACGGGGCCAAGTACACCAACCTGGCCATCTATGAGTCCGACCTCATCCTTTGCCTCGGGGCCCGCTTTGACGACCGCGTGGCCGGGAACGTCCGCCGCTTCGCCCCCAACGCCAAAGTGGTGCATGTGGACATCGACGCCGCTGAAATCGGCAAGCGCGTGGATACCCAAATCCCCGTGGTGGGCGACCTCAAAGCCGCCCTGGTCATGGCCCTGGATTTAGTCAACCCCACCCCCCGTCCCGAGTGGCTCCACCGCCTGGCCGACCTCAAAAAACAGCATCCCCTCATAATCCCGGACGACACGGCCGAGATAAAACCCCAGCGGGTCATCAAGACCATCAGCGACGTCACCGACGGCGAGGCCATCATCGTCACCGACGTGGGCCAGCACCAGATGTGGGCCGCCCAGCTCATCGTCTCCAAAAAACCGCGCCACTTCCTGTCCTCCGGCGGCTTGGGCACCATGGGCTACGGCCTCCCGGCGGCCATGGGGGCACAGTTCGGCTGCCCGGACAAGCCTGTGGTCGTCATCTGCGGCGACGGCGGCTTCCAGATGAATATCCAGGAACTGGCCACCATCCGCGAACACAACCTGCCCATAAAGATAGCCGTCATCAACAACGGCTGCCTGGGCATGGTGCGCCAGTGGCAGCAGTTTTTCTTTCAGAAGCGGTATTCCAGCACTATATGGAATTTTATGCCCGACTTCGTCAAAATCGCCGAAGGCTACAATATTCCCGGTCGCCGGGTCGCCAACCCCGCCGACGTCCGCGAAGCCGTAGAAACTATGATGGCCGCCGAAGGCCCGCAACTGGTGGAGTTCATGGTCGCCCCCGAAGAAAATGTCCTCCCCATGATTCCCTCCGGCGGGGGGCAAACTGACTTCTTCGAAGCGGAATAAGTAGATAAATAGGCTGGCGAGTGTATTTTTTCGTCTGGCGAGGCGGAGGAGTTTTTTGAGCCTGGGATAGGTCTTTTATGGCCATCCCAGGTGCAAAAAGCTCCGATAATGCCGTCCAGGCGGAAAAAGTCGCAGCCCGGACTGTTAATCTTGCCAACAAGCGACAAAAGGTATATAATTCGTTATAAGAGATTGTGAATTATCATCGTAGCGGCGGGAGTCAGAGAGGCGTGTATGAGGATAATTTTTATTACCCCGGAAGCCGTCCCCTTTTCACGGGTGGGGGGGCTGGGCGATGTGTCGTTTCATTTGCCCCGAAGCCTGGCCCGGCGCGGGCACCGGGTGACGGTGGTAGCCCCCAAATACCGGGGTTCGGAGCAGATGCCGCTGGTGGAAATCCCGGCCTGGCGCTCTGAGCTCGACCTGTCGCTCTCGCGCCGCGAAGCCAGCTTCTTTCACGGGGAAACCGGCGACCTTCATGACGCCGCCCTGGTGGCCTGCGACGAACTCTTCGACCGCCCCGGCGTTTACGGCAACGAGTTCGGCGACTATGACGACAATGCCGAGCGCTTCATCTTCTTCTCCCGCGCCGCGCTTCTGGCCGCCGGGAAACTGGTGGAAGACGGCGAAAAGGATGTCATCATCCATTGCCACGACTGGCCCACCGGCCTGGTGCCCATGTGTTTCAACCATTGGCGCGATAATTTTCCCACCCTGAAAAACGCGGCCACGGTGTTCACCTATCACAACCTGGCCAGCCAGGGGCTTTTCCTCCACTACGACTTCGCCATGACCGGGCTGGACTGGAGCCTTTTCACTCACGAGGGCGTGGAGTTCCACGGCCGCATGAATCTGACCAAGGCCGGTCTCCTGGCCGCCGACCGCATCACCACCGTCAGCGCCAAATACGCCAGCGAAACCTTAACGCCCGCCTACGGCATGGGCCTGGAAGGTGTGCTGCGCAGCCGCAAAAAAGATATCTTCCCCGTGCCCAACGGCGTTGATTACGACCAGTGGGATCCGAGTTCCGACCGCTACATCGCCGCCAATTTCTCCCTAAGCGATTTGAGCGGCAAGCTCGAATGCCGGGCCCACCTGGCCAGCCTTTTCGGCT
The DNA here is from genome assembly GCA_031285975.1 of Candidatus Adiutrix sp. Taxonomy (GTDB): domain Bacteria; phylum Desulfobacterota; class Desulfarculia; order Adiutricales; family Adiutricaceae; genus Adiutrix. Next base: position 2,901 of record JAITVE010000263.1, read on the forward strand.
TTGAAAACCCGGCCCTGCCCACGGTCTCCATGGTCTGCCGCCTCCTGCCGCGCAAGGGGCTGGACTTGATTGTCAAGGCCATGGAACGCATGATGGAACTGCCGGTCAACCTGGCCTTCATGGGGTTGGGGGAAATTCATTACCAGGATTTCCTCCACGAGGCCGCCCTCAGGTGGCCCGGCCGCCTGGGTTACAAAAAGGCCCACGACCTGGTGATGAGCCACCACCTCATCGCCGGTTCGGACATCTTCATCATGCCCTCGCGCTTTGAGCCCTGCGGCCTGGAACAACTGTATGCCCTGCGCTACGGCACCGTGCCGGTGGTGCGCGGCACCGGCGGCCTGGACGACACGGTGATGGATGTGGCCGCCAACCCCGAGACGGGCACCGGCTACAAATTCGTGGACTACACCCCCGAAGCCTTTTTGGAAGTGCTGTCCAACGCCGTCCGCGACTATTCCCGCCCGGAAATTTGGGACGGGCTGGTGCACCGCGCCATGAGCCAAAACTATTCCTGGGACATGTCGGCCGAAGGCTACGAAAAGGTGTATGCCCAGGCCCTGACCACCAAGCGAGCGTAAATGTCCCCGAAAAGCGATCCGGCCGCCACGCTGGCCAAACTGATAAAACTGTCCAATTCCAATACGCAGTACGAGTATAAAGTCAACAGCTTCCTCAATATTCTGTCCTGGGAACTGGAACTGGATCACGCCTTGCTCTTGACCCTCGACCGGGAGCGGCGGCTCCTCACGCCGTTGTGGCGCACCGACGCCGCCCTGCCCCGCCTCTGCCCCCTGCCCCTGGAAGGCAACATGATCGGCCGCTGCCTGGTGGCCCGCCAAACCCTTTTGGCCGACCCGCCCGACCTGGAAGCCCTGCCGCCGGACTGGGCCGCCTTTGCCGCGCCCTTCCGCCACTTCCTCCTGGCCACCCCCCTGGGCGACGACAAAACCACCTACGGCGTGCTGCTGCTCCTGGCCCGCAAAACCTATGAAATCAACCCCGTGGCCGCCCTCCTCACCGAGGCGGTGGCCAATGAGCTGACCATTGCCATCAAAAGCTTTCAGCAGAGCACCGACACCCGCAAACGCCTGAGCGTCTTAAACGTCTTGAGCGATCTGGGCCGCACCCTGTCCGTGACTATCGACGTGGACAAGCTGATGACCATGATCCCGGAAATCGCGGCGGGCATTTTTCTGGCCAACGGCTGCACCTTGAATATATTGGACGAGTCCGGCCAAATGCTGGTCAAATCCTCGCAATACG
>JAITVE010000274.1 GCA_031285975.1 Candidatus Adiutrix sp.
AGAGCCGCCCCATGATTTTTTCCGCGTCCGCTTTTTCCTCAAAAACCGGCAAAACGCGGCGAATGGCCCCGTCGTCCTTTTCCTTCATTTCCACCAGAAAAATGGAATCGCGGTTTTTCGTCGCCGGGGTGGTCAGCACCCAGACCCATTCCAGCTCGGTCATGGCCTGGGGGATGGTCACGCCGTCATTATTAGTGTGGTCGGTCATAATGGTGTCCTCTTTTCAAAAAATACGCTGGTTGAGTTGTATCACACCTCAGTCATGATGGCAACCGCTGGAATGACGGAGAATACGGCCCCGGATGAATGAAGCCCGGCTGCTGCCGGGCTTTTGGGTTATTGGCCATGCTGGGGATGGCTCGGGTCTTCGCGCCCATGCCAAACGGCAAGGACATACACCATATTATCAGTTTTGACGTATTTATACACGAGGACGTATTTTGATTTGCCGAACCTGACCAGCAGCCTTTTGAATATTTTTCTGAACGGGCTGCCGATGTTCGGCGACTCTTCCAAGCGGCTCAAAGCGTTGGCCATAGCCTTTTTCATGCGCTCGGCAGCATCATGATCTTTTTCTGCCAAAAAATATTCAAGGCGCACCAGGTCATTCTGCGCCGGTTCAAGTATTAAAACGGACGGCATTGCGGCGCAGGCTCTTTATTGCTGGTGTTCCACGAATTAATCCAATCAAGGATTTCATCAAGGGGCGAGGCCAGGCGTGTTTTCTCAAACTCGCTCCAGCGGGCCTCGCATTCCGCGAATAGCGCGTCGTCATCGTCAAACTCACTGTCCAGGCCGTTGACAATGGACGAAATGAATTCTTCCGGGGTCTGATTCGTGCCCTGGGCTATGGCGGTCAGTTTTACAAAAACGCTTTCCTCAAGCTGGAGTGTGGCTTTGGTCATGTCATGGCCCTCCCGTAATTGGTAGTATACCTCGCCGGATAACGCAAAGCAAGATGGTGGAGGCCGCAGCTTTAATGCCCCTCCCAGCGCGATTGCCCCACTACATAACTACGAAAAATAGTAGCCAAAATATATTTGTATAGTTCTATAAAATACCTCTTTACAAATTCGGCTGTCATGGTTATTTTATTGTTCACGGGGTCGCAACAGACCCGGCGGCGCTTCAGGCCAGCGGCGTATCTTTGGCCGTAACTCTTTGCCTTAATAGACTTTTCTTCATTTCATGCCGCCAACCTCCGAGCCCCAGCAGGGCCGGGCGGGCTGTTCTCCGTTCCAGATAATAGGGTAGCTAAAATATATTTGCATACCCTCATCAAAACACACTTTACAAAGCCATTGAGCATGTTTACATTCTCTACCGACGAGGTCAACTCGACTCTCTCAGGCTTTGAACCGAAAAAGAGGTTATGATGACAACCGATAAAAATATTCTCCCTGACGACCGTGCCGACGGGCTGGTTCCCTTTGCCGAGCATAACAGCCTCGCGCTGCCCCGGAAGATGGATTTGCTGCCCATGGTGGAACTGAACGTCTTCCCGCAGTTGGTGTACCCCATTTCCGTTGAAGACCCCCGAGCCAAGGCGGCCATTCACCGCGCCCTGGAACAGGGCAACCCCATCGCCCTGTTCGCCGTCAAAGACCCCGGGGTAGACCCTGGCAACCTGCGGACTGAAGATTTCCACCCCGTGGGCATGGCCGTGCTGATTCATAAAGTCTGGGAAGCCGATAACGGCAACCTCAAAGTCGTGGTGCAGGGCCTGTCCCGCATCCGCCTCTTGAGCCTGGCCGCCGACGACTGCAACAAGGTGCTGGCGGAAACCATCGCCGAAGAGCAGGGCGACGTGACCGCCCTGCGGCCCCTGGCGCTGGAAGCCCGCCGCCTCTTTGCCCAGGTGGCTGAACTGTCGCCGAACCTGCCTTTCAACCCCACCCAGTTTGGGGCCTCCATGGACGAAAAGCCGGGGCTCATGGCCGACCTGATGATGGCCGCCCTGCCGCTGAAAAAATCGGCCAAGGTGGAATTCATCTCCATTGTGGACGTGGAAGAGCGGCTCATGAAGCTTTTGGAGCACCTCACCATCGAGGCGGAAAACCTGGAAACCGGGCGGGCCGTGGCCAGCCGCATGAAGGCCAATATCGACAAGCATCACCGCGAAATGCACCTGCGCGAACAGTTGAAAGCCATCGAGGCCGAACTGGGCGAAGGCGGCGAGAGCGATGATTTGAGCGAACTGGCCGACCGCCTCCACACCAAAGCCATGCCGGACGACGCCCGCGAAGCGGCCGAGCGGGAATTCGGCCGCCTGAAGAAAACGTCCGCCCAGTCTTCTGAATACAGCGTCATCCGCAGCTATCTGGAATGGATTCTCGACCTGCCCTGGCGCGAATCGACCTTTGACAAGCACGACCTGGCCCTGGCCCGCGAAATTTTGGAGCGCGACCACTATGGCCTGGAAAAAGTGAAAAAGCGCATCATCGAATACCTGGCCGTGAGAAAGCTCACCGGCGGTGTGAAGAGCCCCATCCTCTGCCTGGTGGGCCCTCCGGGGGTCGGCAAAACCTCCCTGGGCCGCTCCGTGGCCGAAGCTTTGGGCCGCGAGTTCGTGCGCCTCTCCCTGGGCGGGGTGCGTGACGAAGCCGAAATCCGGGGCCACCGCCGCACCTATGTGGGCGCGCTGCCCGGAAAAATTATCCAGTCCTTAAAGCGGGCAAAATCCAATAATCCGCTTTTCTGTTTGGATGAAATTGACAAAATG
>JAITVE010000323.1 GCA_031285975.1 Candidatus Adiutrix sp.
CGGGCCCGCGATAGGGCCGCCAGTCCAGCTCCGGCGGCGCGGCCAGCTCGTAATAGGTGGGGCTGCGGTAGGTGACGGTTTCAGGCACGGGAACCCTATTTCAAATATTCGGCCAGATAGTTGGCGATGACGCGGTCGTATTCGCTGGTGCGGCGGTAGACTTTCTGGGCCAGGTAGCGGCGCGTTTCCAGGGAGGTTTTGCCGCTGGTCTGCACTTCGGCCGCCACCCGGGGGTAGTCCCCGCTGTCGCAGATCACCGTCACCGCCGCGAAATTCTTGGCAGCGGCCCTGAGTAAGGACGGCCCCCCGATGTCAATGTTCTCAATAACTTCCTCAAAGGTGACGTCCGGCTTGGCAATGGTGGCCTCAAAGGGATAGAGGTTGACCACGACTAAATCAATGGGCTTGAAACCGCATTTCTGCATCTGCTCCTCGTGGTCAGCCAGGTCGCGGCGATAGAGCAGCCCGGCGTGGATTTTGGGGTGCAGGGTCTTCACCCGGCCGTCCAAAATTTCCGGCGAGCCGGTGTAGTCCGCCACTTCCGTGACCGCCAACCCACCGCCGGTCAAAGCCTTGGCCGTGCCGCCGGTGGACAGGATTTCCACCCCGGCGGCGGCCAGGGCGCGGGCCAAATCCAAGAGGCCGCTTTTATCGGAAACGCTGATGAGGGCTCTTTCAATCTTCTTCATGTTTTTTCTCCTGTGCGGCGGCGGCTGCTTCCTTGGCGCGGAATTTGGCTATATCCTGCCAAATGGCCCGTTTCAATTCCAGCAAACCTTCGCCGGTGGCTGAGGAAAAGGGAAAAATTTTGGTGCGGGGCTTGGCCTTCCGCAGGGCTTGGACAGCGGCGAGCCCTTCGGCCAAATCCATCTTGCTGACGGCAATCAGCCGGGGTTTTTTGGACAATTCGTGGTCAAAGGCCCGCAGTTCTTTCTTAATTTTTTCCAAATCCCGCTCCGGCTGCTCAAGGTTCAGCCGCAGGGGGTCAAGCACATGCACCAGCACCGCGCAACGTGACAGGTGCTTTAAAAACTGGTGCCCCAGCCCGGCCCCCTTGGCCGCGCCGTCAATCAGCCCCGGTAAATCGGCCATCACAAAGGTGGGGCCGTCGTAATCCCGCTCGCCATCCACGGCCACCACCCCCAGGTTGGGGGTCAGGGTGGTGAAGGGATAGTCGGCGATTTTGGGTTTGGCGGCGGAAACCTTGGAAATGAGGGTGGACTTGCCCACATTGGGATAGCCCACCAAGCCCGCGTCCGCCAGCAAACGCAGCTCCAGCCGCAAACGGCGCTTGAAGCCGTCTTCCCCCGGCTGGGCATAGCGGGGCGTGCGGTGCCCGCCAGAGGCAAAATTGCAGTTGCCCAAGCCTCCGCGCCCGCCCTTGGCCGCCAGGTACGCCGCGCCGGGCTCGGCCAGGTCGGCCAAGAGCTCGTCGGTGTCGGCGTCAAAAACCACCGTGCCTGGCGGCACGGCCAGCCGCACCTCGGGCCCGGCCTCGCCGCTGCGCCGCCGCCCTTGTCCGGGCCGCCCGTTGCCCGCCTGAAAATGCTGGTTGAGGTGGAAACGCAATAAGGTTTCCTTCTGGCTGACGGCCTCGATGACCACATCGCCGCCGCGCCCGCCGTCCCCGCCGTCCGGCCCGCCTTTGGGGATATATTTTTCCCGCCGGAAGCTGACGCAGCCCGCCCCTCCGTGCCCGGAACTGATATAAATTTTCGCCTGATCCACAAATTTCATTTTTTTACCATACCAAAAATATCAACGCCGACCCGTTCGCCGCCGAGAGTCCCCAGCAAGATCAAACCAAGACCGAACCGGACGCTGTCGCTCATCTTATCATTCCTGACGGGCGTGTTCAACTGAAAACAGTGAAAGTTCCTGCCCCACTGGACAATGAAGGCTCATTTTGGCATAATATAGCATTCAATAAATGAGGCCCCAACGGGCCCGCTCGTTTAGGATGGTGTTTTATGAGAAGCGACAAAATGACCAAAGGCGCGGCCCGCGCGCCCCATCGCGGCCTGTTGTCGGCCCTGGGGCTGACGGACGACGAAATGACCCGCCCCCTCATCGGGGTGGCCAGCGCCTGGAACGAAATAATTCCCGGCCATATGCACCTGGACAAAGTGGCCGAAGCCGTTTGCGCCGGGGTGCGCCTGGCGGGGGGCGTGCCCTTCCGCTTCGGCAACATCGGGGTCTGCGACGGCCTGGCCATGAACCACGTGGGCATGAAATATTCCCTTCTCAGCCGTGAAATCATTGCCGATTCCATTGAGGTCATGGCCACGGCCCACCCCTTCGACGGCCTGGTGCTGGTGCCGAACTGCGATAAAATTGTGCCGGGCATGATGATGGGGGCCCTGCGCCTGAATATCCCCACGGTGGTGGTCTCCGGCGGGCCCATGTTGCCGGGACGCTTTAACAGCCGGGCCGTGGATCTCATCAACATCTTTGAAGGCGTGGGGGCCCAGGCGGCCGGAAAAATCTCTGAAGACGAGTTGGAGGAACTGGCCCGCCACTGCTGCCCCGGCGCGGGCTCCTGCGCGGGCATGTTCACGGCCAAC
>JAITVE010000342.1 GCA_031285975.1 Candidatus Adiutrix sp.
CTGGCGACCAACTCTCTGGTCTCATCGCCTTCATAGGCTCTATCCATCAGCATGTATTTTGCCTCTCTCGGCAACACGACATCGGTCAGCAGCCATCTGCCCAGGCAACATACTCTCTAAAGGCATTTAAAACGAAATTTTGATTTTCCGGCATATCTAATCTCCTTTATTGTTTAGTGAGCATTTCCAGCTCCAGTTGTTCTTTAGGAGGTCGTGCAACTACAATGCTGGTCACTCTGTTGCCACCTGGGTCGGGAGACCAGTTGAAACCTATTCTGCCGACCTTATCCGAACTGTACAAACCCCGCCATGCGCCCGGCACGTCTTCTAAGGGCGGCAACATTTTGAGCCAGTCACCCTTCTGCTCTTTTTTCCCCCACATACTGGTTCCTGTAGGACAGCCACCAGCTGTCCCTATTACAAATTCATCAAAAAGGAACAGACTTGGCCCCCGATAACGCCGACGGATGCCAATTGTAAAAGCATCTCGCCTTGCGCTACAAGGCTTGCTTTCAAAGCCCCCAGCCCCAATCCCAATTTCAGTGTCCCATATTTCTTCCAACTCATTCAGCGACATCCTAAAAAGGCAATCGCTGTCTAAATTAATGTAAAATTGATAGAGTAAGTCTTCAAGGTCTTTATACGGCCTCAAGCCCCGGCAAGGGGCGCTCCGGTCGTTTTTTGCCACTGTGGCCGGAACATCACCCTGTGATTTTTCGGACGTTTTTTCCTTTCTAAATCTAGTTTGGCTGACAGTTATTTTGCCATAAGCTCTCAGGGTTATTTTACCGAATGGCCTTTGCCATGCGGGGGAATAGCAATCTGTATTAGGGGTACCGCCCGGGAAATGTCCATTAATTTTGGCGATATCGGGAAAAACGCACAGCTGTTGCAATTCAGCACGCTCGTAGTCTGTAGGCACAGGCAACGTTGTAGGCAACTCCTCATCAGGAAAAAAAGTTCCATATTTCTCAAAATAGTCTTCAGTGGCTCTTATTGTAAATGTTTTTGCACCGTATTGATTTGATTCACTTGAAGTGATTTCCACATAAAAAGCGTCTTTTTCTGATTTATATGGTTTGTAATAAAATTCTGTTTCACTTAAGGGGTAATAGTTTATTGGCTTAAATCGTTCTTCATCTAAGATTTTGATACCCCATGCTTCTTCCAGTTCAGCCGTTGACATCTCAAAAAGGCAATCACTATCCAGGTTGATATAAAATTGATAAAGCAGCTCATCAATATTGTTGTACGGCTTTAAACCTTTGCACGGAGCGGCTTGGGCCGCAGAAATGGCTTCTTCCTCTGCCGCCCTGGCCGGGGCTGGGCAAGCCAACGCAAAAGCCAAGAGGAACAGGCTAAACGCAACTAACCGCAGTCTTCCGCGCAACGCGAAAGCCGGTTTACCACGTTTCTGAAAAGTTTGGCTCGTCATCATTCAACCCATTGCCTGAAAAATGCCCGCAAACGTCATATCGTCATACTTTTTACAGAGTATGGCACAGTTAGTTGCCGACATCAAGCGTTTTTGTGGGGCTATGCCACAACAGCAAATGAAAATGTCATTCTCCACAATTATTCCATAACCGCTCCATAAAATGGCCGCAAAGCGCGGCTATACTGAGGGCCAGCGAAGGAAAGGAGAGCGCCATGAAATCTATCAACACGCATTCGGAAATTTTGCAAAACTCGGGGGAGCGGCTTTCGTGGGCGCTCATCGCAACGGGGGCAGCGTCGATGCTGGCGGGCGCGGTGATTTTCGCGGCGCGTTTTGCGGATATCAACCCGGCCGCGCCCTGGGCCGCCCTCGGCGGGCTGATGACCGGGGGCGAAGCGGCTTTTCTGCTGTTCCCCTATCTGGGCCTCGCTTACCTGCGCCTCTATGCCGCTGAAAGTGTTGCGCGGCAACGGGTTATCTCCGCTGCGGCAACGCTGTTCCTCGTCAGCGGGCTGGCGGTGAGTGTTGTTTCCATGAATGGCAGCCGCGAGGCGATGTTCAATTTTTATCTCCACAGCCTGGTGGCCATGGCCCTGCAAGGGATTCTGACGCTGGGCATGGTCGTCGGCGCGGCCTGGTCGTGGTGGGAAAACCGGCGTGTGTCAGCGGAAATTTTCGCGCTGGTGCCGGTGGCGGCGGCAATGATACTGCTCATGTCCATGGTCAGCATGAAGTGGGTGGCCCAGGTGACTGGCCCGGCTCTGCTGGCCCCGTATCTTTTCCTGGCAGCGGACGGCCTGCGCCGCGTCCTCGCGTCGCTTTTTACTCTGATTGGCGACATAGTTCGGCCCGGCTACCGGCTTGCGCCGGTATGAGGGGCGCGGAAGCGCAGGGCGTTAAATCTTTTTGAGGAAGGCGGACACTTCGGCCATGTCGGAGGTCAGGCGGCTGGGGGGGAGGGTTTTCAGGAGCTTTTTCCCGTAGCCTTTTTTCAGCAGGCGCACGTCCAAAATGGCCAACAGGCCCTGGTCGCTGCGGCGGCGCATGAGGCGGCCTAAACCCTGCTTGAGGGTGAGGGCGGTTTCCGGCAAAAAATAATCGCCGAAGGAACTGCGGCCTTCCTCTTCCATCAACTGGCTGCGGGCGCGCACCAGGGGGCGGTCGGGGCGGGGGAAGGGCAGCTTTTCAATGATGACCGCCGATAAACTTTCGCCGGGCACGTCCACGCCCTGCCAAAAACTGTGGGTGGCCAGCAGCACCGAACTGGTGCTCTGGGTGAATTCCTCCAGGGTGGCGGCCCGCCCGGCTTCGCCCTGCACCAGGAGCGGCCACTTGATGCGCTCCCGCAAATAATCGGCGGCAAAATTCATGTTCTTGTGCGAGGTGAACAGCACCAGGGCCCGACCCCGGCTGAGGTTGACCAGTTCCTCGATATGCCGTGCCGCCGCCTCGGGGAAATCCGGCTCTGAGGGCTGGGGCAGGGCGGTGGGGACATAGGTGAGGGTGCGCCGGGCATAGTCGAAGGGGGACTCCACGGCCAGCCCCTCGACCTCGGGCCAGATGCCCAGGCGGTCTTTGAAATAGCTGAAATCGCCGCCGGAACTCAGGGTGGCCGAGGTGAACACCAGGGTGCGCCCGGTGTTGATGAGGCCGTCCGCCAACTGGCGCGAGACCCGGATGGGGAAGGCCGACAGGCTCAGGCGGCGGCCCTGCCGCTCGGCCTGGTAGACGTATTCGCGGCTGCTGGCCTCGGCCAGAAAGAGCATGTTTCCGGCCGCTTCCAGAAGGCGCGACAGCAGCGGGGCCAGCTCGTCGTTTTCGCGGGCCGGGGCCTTGAGCGGCTCGGCCAGGGCCAGGCTGTCGTGGTAGAGATTAATGAGAAAATCGCGCAGAGGCCCGGCCTCCGGGTCGCCTTCCCGCCACAGTTCGTATTCGCCGGGGCGTTTGTAGAAGCGGCTGGCGAGGGCCTCCACCTGGCGGCCAAAAATTTCCAACTGCGGGCCGAAGCTGGCCCCGGTGGTGAGGCTGAGGCTCGGGAGGGCCCGGTCGAGGTCGCGCTTCAAAATGCTTAAGGCCCAGGAACTGAGGTTTTTCCCAAAATAGCTGGTGGCGGCTTCCTCCACCAGGTGGGCTTCGTCGAAAACGGCGGCCTCCCAGTCGGGCAGCACTTCCCCGAAGCCCGAGGCGCGCACGGCCAGGTCGGCCATGAAGAGGTGGTGGTTGACCAGCACCAGATCGGCGGCGGCGGCCTGGCGGCGGGCTTTCCAGAGAAAGCAGTCGCCGAACTCGGGGCAGCGCGGCCCCAGGCAGCGTTCCGCCGGGGCCGAGATTTCCGCCCACAGGGGCCAGCCCTCGGGCAGGGAAAATTCGCTGCGGTCGCCGTCGCGGGTCTGGGGGGCCCGCTGGTTAACAGCTTCCAAAATGGCGCGGTCTTCGCCGGAAAAGAGCACGCCCTGGGCCAGGGTTTTTTTGAGGAAAAAGGGGCAGAGGTAATTTTCCCGGCCTTTGAGGCGGGCGGCGCGGAAGTTGTCGCCAAAGAATTTGCGGATGAAGGGTAAATCTTTGTCAAAAATCTGATCCTGCAAATTTTTCAGGCCAGTGGAGACAATGGTTTTTTTGCCGCTCATGAGGGCCGGGAGCAGGTAGGCCAGGGTTTTGCCGGTGCCGGTGCCGGCCTCCACCAGGCAGAAGTCGTCCTCCTCAAAGGCGCGGGCCACGGCCTGGGCCATGGCCAACTGGCCGGGGCGCTGCTCGTAGTCCGTGAAGGCTTGGGCCAGGGGGCCTTGCGGCCCAAGCAGTTCCTGCAATTGGCGGCGCATGGGCGGTTATTTGCCGAACAGACCGGGCAGGTTCAAGCCCCCGGTGAGGCGGCTCATTTCCTGTGAAACCATTTCGCGGGATTTTTTCAGGGCCTCGTTGGCGGCGGCCAGCACCAGGTCGCCCAGCATTTCCGGGTCGTTGGGGTTGATGATTTCCCGCTCCAGCCGCACGGCTATCAACTCCCCGGCCCCGTTGGCCGTGACCGTGACCATGCCGCCCCCGGCGGTGGCCGTGACCATGCGGCCGGTGAGCTGATCCTGCATGTCGCCGATTTTTTTCTGCATTTCCTGGGCCTGTTTGACCAGATCGTTCATCGCGCCGAAGTCCATACCATTCTCCTACAATCGTTAGTTTTCAAGGTCTTCGGAAGCCGGGCCGTCGCTGTCGTCGGCTTCTTCCTCTTCAATTACGGCGGAGGCGCCGGGGCGGAAGCAGATAAAGTCGCCGGGCAGGGCGGCCATGAGGGCCTGGGCTTCCGGGGTTTTCTTAATTTCCTCCAGCCGCTCGGCCAAGTAGTCCTGGTTTTGGCGCAGGTCTTCCTTCTGGCTGAGGACGATGGCCGGGCGCAGGCCGTAGGCGTTGCGGAACAAGGACGAGAGGTTGTCCCGAATTTTGTCGAGCAGGAAGGCGGCCATGGCCGGGCCGGGGGCCAGTTCCAGGGCCACGCTGGCGGCGTTCCATTCCAGGGCCGTCGCGCCCGCCAGCATGGACAGCGCGTGGGCGTCGATTTCCTCCCGCTGCTGGGCGGCGAACTCAGCCCAACTGGCGGGGAAAGGGGCCGTTTCCGCAGACGGGGCCGGTTGCGGCGCGGCGGCGGGGGAGGGGGCCTCCTCCGCACGGGGCGCGGACTGTTGATAGGCCGGTCGCGGCGGCGGGGCGGCGGCGGCCGACGCGGGAGCCGCAACGGCAACAGGGCGCGGCGGCGGGTTCTGGGCCAGGAGTTTGCCCAACCGCTCCACCAACTCGCTCACGGGCACGAGGGGGGCCAGGTGGGAGAGGCGCACCACCTGGGCCTCCAACTGCCAGCGGGGCTGGGGGCTGTAATTCAGTTCGCGCTGAAATTTCAGCCAGGCGTCGAAATGGCGGTGGAGCGTTTCCAGCGAATGCTTGGCCGCGATGGCCGAAAAATCCGCTTCTTCGGTTTCGGTGATGTTCATGAGCGCGGCGTTTTTGCGGTCAACCTTAATGAGGGTCAGGCCCCGGGCGTATTCCAGGATTTTTGTGCCTAAATCTTTGAAGTCATAGCCGCGCACATAGGCTTCGTCCAGCACGCTCAGGGCCTCGGCGGCGCGGCCTTCCAGGGCGCCGGTGACCAGGGAGCGCACCAGGCTTTGGTCGATGAGGCCCAGGGAGCGGCGCACGTCCTCGGCGGTGAGGCTGCCGCCGCCAGCGGCGATGGCTTGATCCATAAGGGAAAGCGAATCGCGCAGGCCGCCCTCGGCCTGGCGGGCGATGAGTTCCAGGGCTTCGGGCTCGGCCTCGATGCTCTCCATTTCGGCCACTTTGGCCAGGCGGGCGGCGATGTCTTCCACGCGGATGCGGCGGAAATCGTAACGCTGGCAGCGTGAGAGGATGGTGGGCAGCACCTTGTGGGTTTCAGTGGTGGCGAAGATAAAGACCACGTGCGGGGGCGGCTCTTCCAGGGTTTTGAGGAGCGCGCCGAAAGCGTCCTTGGTGAGGGCGTGGACTTCGTCGATGATGTAGACTTTGTAGCGGCCTTTGGCCGGGAGGTATTTCACGGTTTCCCGCAAATCGCGGATTTCGTTGATGCCCCGGTTGGAAGCCCCGTCCACCTCGATAACGTCCACGGCCTGGCCGCTCTGGATTTCCAGGCAGTTTTCGCAGACCCCGCAGGGGCGGTCGCCCACGTTTTCGGCCAGGCAGGAGAGGCTCATGGCCAACAGGCGGGCGGCGGTGGTTTTGCCCACCCCGCGCGGCCCTGAAAAAAGGTAGGCGTGGGCCACCCGCCCGGTGGCCAGGGCGTTTTTCAGGGTGCGGCTGACCTGCTCCTGGCCCACCAGGTCGGCGAAGGTCTGCGGCCTGTACTTGCGGGCCAGAACCAGATACGACAATGGTTACTCCTTTACATCACTGGCGGTCGCGGGGCGCACGGAGTTGAGCAAACATTCCACACGCCAAGGAACTCGGGGATATATTGTTTATTTGTCTGGTTAAAAATGCCGTCAAAAATAAAAGTATACCCAGGGTTTTCCGTGCTGAAATTTTCTTCTGCCTCTGTGAGTTCAGTCCACTCAAGAAGCATGAATAGGCGCGGTTCCCAGAACTTTAATTTCTCGAAACCTTTCTTGAGGTTCATCAGGTTCTTGTCTTCTTCACCTGGATGTCCGTTAACTGTGCGATTGGCTTTTGAAGACCACGTGGGCGCATTTGTTTCCAAAGTAAAAAAGATGGAAGTATGAAGACTTAATGATTCCTTTTTCTTTTTCGGACTAAATCTGGCGCTTATGCTATATCGAGGTTTGAACTCACCTGAAAAATCCAGGCTTCCATGACCCATAACAAATTTGCCGGGCCTGGGCGCGTTCAGTCCATGCCATTCATAGTGGGCCAAAAAGTTTTGCACCCAATCAATGAACTCTTCATCCGGGATGGCCACGCGATCCGTACAAACAAATCTTAAAACTGCTTCAGGAATAATTACTTCTAACAGTGTTCCAAACGTTTCTTTCTTTTGATGTAAATTTTGCTCTGAGGTTTCGGTGTTAGGCGGTATTGCTTTAGTAGTCAATTTTTCGTTTCTGAAAACAGACAGCACAGTTGGCCAACCCACCTTGTCGCTTATATCTTCCCTTGAAATTGTTGCGTTGTCTTTTGGTGGGTCGAGTTTCTGCCGCAGAGCCTCATTTACGTCAGAGCTATTGGGTCTGGTGCTTATCCCAAAGCTGATGGTCGGGCCGTCCGCTTCTTTTTCCGTCAGATAAAAATCATAATAGTTGTAATTTGCATCCCATGATTCCGGCATGTCGAAAGCTACGTTGCCCAAGTAATACGTTTTGAGCGGCTCGTTGATGACCGCCGGTTCGGGCATTTTCGGCTTGGTCGCGTTATTATAGAGATTTTCCAGGAAAGCGGCCAAAACGATGAACCCCACGATTACTATAATCTTGGCGCTGTTTTTACGCTGTTTCATGATGGCCCCTTTCCTGGTTTTTCGTGCCGTTACTATGAATTACCGACCGGCCAAA
>JAITVE010000401.1 GCA_031285975.1 Candidatus Adiutrix sp.
CAGAGCGGGCCAGTTGAGCACTTTGATGAGAACTCTGGGCCGTCAGTTGACAGACCGCGTGGCCGCCTCGCTGGGGCTGGGTTTTGAAACGCCGCCCCGCCCCTCCCCCCGGGTCTCGGTGGTGGAAAAAGTGGCCCGCAACGCGCTGGCCGAGCTGATTGGGCGGGCCAAAAGCCACCCGCAGCGCGGGGAGCACGAGTCCCCCAACCCGGCTTACGTGGCCCTGGCGGAACTGACCGCCGAAAGCGGCCGCCCCGGGCTGGCCTTGGGCCTTCGGTACGAAACAGGTGAAATAACCTTTCTGGATTTGAACCTGGATGCCGATAAGATGGAAAACGGCGCTGACGCCTTTGTGGACAAGACGGAAAATTTGGCCCTGTGGCGTCGCCTGGAAGATTTGATATATTATAAAGTAGACCGCACCATGGTGGGGCCCCGCAAGCCCATCAGGCCCCCTGAAGAGGTGGACTTATGAAAATCGATACCTTGAACCCCTTTATCAATAAAGACGCCCAGGCCGCAGGCGGCCGGGAAAAACCCGCCGTCGCGCCCAATGCGGCCCCCGTGGCCGAAGAGCCCGGACGCCCCGCGGACGTGGTGCAGCTTTCCAGCCGGTCGAAAATGATCGCCCGCTCTCAGGAACTGGCCGCCCAGGCCCCCGAAATCCGCGAAGGCCGGGTCAACGAACTGCGCGAACGCATCCAGGCGGGCACTTATAACGTCAGCGGCCGCGTGGTGGCCGAATCCATGCTGAAAAAAAGCATCACCGAAGTGTAAGAGCGCCGCTATTTTTTCGGGCCCCGCAGCCGCTTCCCGGCTGCGGGGCTTTTTTTGTGAACGGGGGCGGGCCGCAACTATCCTCCTGGTGAAAAAGAGAAATATTATTGAATATTTATGAAATATTTGTGCTATAATCCCGTATAAAGCAAAATGTTCACAACAGAGCATTTTGCCGTGCGGTTCTCCATAAAAATACGGGGACGGTAATAAAGGGGCCCGCTTCTGTGGTTACGCAAGTCTCCGCCGACACGGCTCCGGCAATTTCTTTTGAAAGGCCGGGGACGGTTTGCCGGGCGTGGGGAAAATCAGGCCTGTTCCAAATATTTTACTGGGGCGGGTGTTTTATGAGGAGGACTCCAATATGAAATTGGGCGCTAAAATTATTCTGGGCTTTGCCGCCACCTGCTTTGTGTTCCTGGTGGTGTGCGCCATTGTTCTTTTCTCCCTGGTCGGCGTTCGGACGGGCGCGCAAACCCTGAAAGACGAAATTATGCCGGCCAACGATTTGGTGGCCGCCATTCAATATGAACTGGCCATGGCCTCCCTGTATATCACCGAATATGACTACATCATCAGCGACGCCAGCCTGAATGAGTTCAAGGAGCGCACCAAAATCCTGAACGAGCAGATGCGCACCATGGTCTCGACCTTTTCCACCGGCTATGCCGCGCAGGATCCTTCGCGCACGGAACTGTCCCGCTCCCTGAACCAGGACTACGCCGCCTTTTTGGAAATTACGGGCGCTCTGCCCGGCTATGTCCAGGCCATGGACGCGGCCCATCTCGCGGTGCGGGACGCCTATAACGCCTTCATGAAAGACGCCACCGCGTTCAGCGAAAGCCAGAACAAAGCCTTTGACGAGGAACTCAGCGCCCTGTTCGCCGGGCTCGGCACGGGCGACCAATTGCAGCTGAGAAAAAACCGCCTGGTGGAAACCACCATCCTGGAAAACGCGGCCAGCAGCTTTTACGTCAATGTCTTCCGCTGCGTGCTCGACCGCGAGGTCGGCCCCGTGGCCAACTCCAAGGCGGCCCTGGTGACCATGCGGGCCTCGGTGGAAAAAATGGCGGTGGGCCTGCGCACCCAGGCCAATATCGACCAGATGAACAGAATCAGGAAAGCCATTGACGACTGCGAAAAGGCCCTGGGGCAGTTGGAAAACGCGGTCACCCACAATGTGCAGAATACGGTTGACCTGAACAACACCCGCGCCAAGGCCATGGACGAAGCCTCGGCCCTGGGCGCGAAATCCACGGAAATGACCAACGCGGTGAGCGACGATTCCGTCTCGGCCGTGAATCGGGTGTTCATGATTATGGTCATCGGCGTGGTGGCGGCCCTGGTCATCAGCCTGGTTCTGGGCATTCTGGTCACCCGCAGCATCACCGGCCCGGTGGGCCACATTATTGAGAACCTCTCCGGCGGGGCCCGCGAGGTGGACAGCGCCGCCATTCAGCTTTCCTCCTCTTCCAACACCCTGGCCGAAGGGGCCACGGAAAACGCGGCCAGCCTGGAAGAAACCAGCGCGGCCCTGGAAGAGCTCAGTTCCATGACCCAGCGCAACGCGGACAACGCCATGGAAGCCAACTCCCTGATGAGCCAGGCCATCGCGGCGGTGGATCACGCCGACCAGTCCATGACCGGGGTTATCCAGGCCATGGACGAGATCAGCATTTCCGGCAACGAGATTGGCAAAATCATCAAAACCATTGATGAAATCGCCTTCCAGACCAACCTTCTGGCCCTGAACGCGGCCGTGGAAGCCGCCCGCGCGGGCGAAGCGGGCGCGGGCTTCGCGGTGGTGGCCGATGAAGTGCGGAACCTGGCCATCCGCAGCGCGGACGCGGCCAAGAGCACTTCCGACCTCATCGCCAAAACCATCACCAACATCACCTCCGGCTCGGACATGGTGAACCAGACCGCCGAGAATTTCAAAACCGTGCAGACCCACTCCAGCAAGGTGGCCGAACTCTTGGGCGAGGTTTCCGAAGCCTCTAAGGAGCAGAGCCAAGGCATCGGCCAGATCACCACGGCCATGACCGAAATGGACAAGGTCACCCAGTCCAACGCGGCCTCGGCTGAAGAGGCGGCCAGCGCGGCCCAGAAACTTTCGCGCCAGGCCGAGACCCTGCTCGGCGCCATTGACGAGATGACGGCCCTGGTTCAGGGCAATTCGGGCCACAGCATCCCGCGCTCCGCCGCCCCCCAGCGGACGGCTCCGCCCGTTGCCAAAAAGATCGGCGCCAGCAAAGCCATCGCCATGAACGACGACGACTTCGAGTTCTAAGAAAACCCCGCTCCATACAACGGCCCCCGGATTTCCGAGGGCCGTTTTTTATGGGAGACGACAGGAGCCCACCCGCTCCGTCACCCCGGCGAAGGCCGGGGCCCATGCCTTTCTCTTGGCCTCTATTATGTATCCCCCACCACCGTCATACCGGCGAGAGCCGGTATCCATTCTCTTGTCGGCACCCCTGCGTACCCCCGCTTCGTCATTCCTGCGGAGGCAGGAATCCATTTCCAGGGCCGTATGATTTTGCCGACCAAACCCCTCCCGCGCTCTTCTTCTTCTTCCTCCTCCCCTGCGGTGCGAAAGACAGTAAGAATTAAGGAAGATAAGGGGTGCCGACAAAGCGCCCTCCTGGAAATGGATTCCGGCTTTCGCCGGAATGACGGCACGCAGAGAGGGCGTTATACCAAAACTTCAAATGCGGCTGCCCTGTGGCCCTGTCAGCCAGCCATTGATATTGAGCCGATTGGGGTGTATACTGGATGATATTTCTCCCAAGGAGGCCTGAGTATGAGCAAAGAACCCCGTCGGGACGGCGGTGCGGTTGAGGGCTGTGTGTTCTGCCAAATCGCCGCCGGGCGCATCCCGTCCATCAGAATATATGAAGACCCCGAATTTATCGCCTTTATGGACATCGCCTCGCAGGCCGAGGGCCACTTCCTTATCGTCCCCCGGGCCCATTATGAGGTTTTGGCCGACCTGCCGGACGGCCTTCTGGCTAAAGTCCTGCCCCTGGCCAAAAAATTGTCGGGCGCGGCCATGACCGGCCTGGGCGTGGAGGGCTTCAACCTGTTGCAAAACAACGGCGAGGTGGCCGGGCAGGCCGTGCCCCACTGGCACATGCACGTCATCCCCCGGCGCGGCAAAGACGAATTCCCCTTCCACCCCGGCGCTCCGGCTGATTTGACCCAGTTGCCCTTTGTGGCGGAAAATATTCGGCTGAACGTCAATTCCTGAGAGTAATTTCGCCCCGCTTTGTTTCCTTCCTTGCCACCAGCGGTAGACCAAAAACCTTCCCGGTCTACCGCTGGTTGTATGCCTCTAAAATTCCGTAACTCAATGATAATTTTGGGTTTGCATTCGCTTCCATGGTAGTGCTATAGTTGAAGAAGGGCGGCGTGTTTTGCCGCCGAAATTCCTTTGAAACGACTGCCTTGGGCAAGCTTTTGTCTCAACTAATGCGGCTCCCTTGCCGATTAGTAAGGCAAGGCCCTATAAAGGCGGCGCGTGCGGCGCGCATCAGTCGGTTCAGGGGCCGTTTCTTCCTTTGGTGATTATTGTTGTACTGGAGTGTCTTATGCCACCGGTAGGTTTTTTTGTCGTTATCGGCTGCGTCATTCTCGGCTATGTCATGCACCACGGCAACTTGGCGGTGCTGTGGCAGCTCAATGAAATTGTCATTATCTGCGGCGCGGCTTTCGGCTCCTTCCTCATCGCCAACCCCATGTCGCTCATCAAAGAAACGTTCAAAAAGCTCCCAAAAATCTTCACCGGCAAAGAATACAAAAAACAGCAGTACGTAGATGTTTTGCTCCTCATGTTCGAGTTCCTCTCCATTGCCCGCCGCGAAGGTATGCTGGCCCTGGAAGAGCACGCCAACCGCCCCGACAGTTCGGCCATTTTCGGCCGCTACCCCTCCGTCCTCAAAAACCACCACCTGAAAGACTTTTTGGCCGACAACCTGAAAGTCTTTGTCAGCGGCAATATCGAGCCCCATGAGTTCGAAAACCTCATGGACATCGACACCGACGTTCATGAACACCACGGCGGCCTGGTGCCCAGCGCCCTCACCGTGGTCTCCGACTCCCTGCCCGGCCTGGGCATCGTGGCCGCCGTGTTGGGCATCATCACCACCATGGGCCTGATGACCGAGCCGCCGGAAGTGCTGGGGGCCAGCGTGGGCGCGGCCCTCTGCGGCACCTTCCTGGGCCTCTTGTTGAGCTATGGCTACATGGCCCCCATGGCCAAGGCCCTGGAAAATCAGTCCGACGATTTTAACAATATCCTGAAAGTTTCCAAGGCCGTCCTCGCGGCTTTCGCCAAGGGTATGCCGCCCATCCTGGCCATTGAGTTCGCCCGGCGGGCCATTCCCACCAACTGCCGCCCCGGCTACGAGGAATTGGAAGAACTGCTGAAATCGGTTAAAAAGTAACTGGGAAGTCGTATGAGTGGTGATAAAAAACCGCCTATAATCAAAAAGGTCATCAAAAAAGGTCACGGCGGCCACCACGGCGGCAGCTGGAAGGTGGCCTATGCCGACTTTGTGACGGCCATGATGGCCTTCTTCCTGGTGATGTGGCTCCTGGCCATTTCCTCGGAGAGCGGGCGGGAAGCCCTGGCCGATTATTTTAATGAACTGACCCTGACCGACGCCATTTTCAACGGCGGCCAGCCCACAGTCTTCGATGCCAGCGGCAGCGGCCAACGGCCCAGCATCCTGGAAGGCGGCTGTTTCAGCCCCCAAACCAAAGGCGACGCCACCATCAACAGCCAAGTTGACAACGCCACCCTCCAGGCCCAGATGGCCGCCCTTCTGGAAACCACCCAAACCCTCGCCGAAAACCTGGAAAGCCTTCCCGAAGGCGTGGACGGCGGCGAAGGCAGCGGCGACGCGGGCCGCTCGGACGGCGCGCCCCTCACCGGCGCGGAACAGCAGTTTTCCGACAGCCTGGTCTCGGACATCCAGGGCAACCTGGGCGACGCGGCGGCAGGGCAGGTGACGGTGGAAAAAGTGCGGGGCGGGCTGCGCATTCAGATTGTGGATAAAGAGGGCCGCCCCATGTTCGCCTCCGGCGGGCCCACCCTGACCGACGAAGCCAGGGAAATTTTATCCATAGTCGGCCAGCGGCTGGCGGGCATTACCCACAAAATATCCATTGAGGGCCACACCGATGCCCTGACCTTTGCCGGTCAACGCATCACCAACTGGGAACTCTCCACCGCCCGCGCCTCGGCCGCCCGCATTTACCTGTCGCGGACGGGCGTGGCCGACAGCCGCGTGGTGACCGTGGCCGGATACGCCGCCACCCAGCCGCTGCC
>JAITVE010000357.1 GCA_031285975.1 Candidatus Adiutrix sp.
AGCCCTGGGCCTTAAGGACGTGGTGATGTGCGACCGCGCCGGGGCCGTGTATGAGGGCCGCGAAGGCTTGAATGACGAAAAAAAGGAAATGGCCCGCCTCAGCAACCGCCAGATGAAAAAGGGCAGCTTGGCCGAAGTGCTGCAAGGCGCGGACGTTTTCATCGGCGTTTCGGCCCCGGGGATGCTGACTCCCGACATGGTGAAAACTATGGCCCAAGACCCCATTATCTTCGCCATGGCCAACCCCGTGCCGGAAATTATGCCCGAGGAGGCCGCCCGGGCCGGAGCCGCCGTGGTGGGCACCGGCCGCAGCGACTGCGCCAACCAGATCAACAACGTCCTGGCCTTTCCCGGCATCTTCCGCGGGGCCCTGGACGTGCGGGCCTCGGACATCAACGACCAGATGAAAATCGCCGCCGCCTATGCCCTGGCGGGTCTGATCTCCGACCAGGATTTACGCGCCGACTACATCATCCCCGCCGCCTTCGACCCCCGCGTCAAAGACGCGGTGGCCGCCGCCGTGGCCCAGGCCGCACGGGAGAGCGGGGTGGCGCGGATTTAAAGAAGCGCGAGGCTTTTTTAGCGAATTGTCTGCTTGTTGTCGGCGCCGGCGCTACTCCCCCTCTCGTCATCCCGGCCTCGCCATTCCGGCGGAGGCCGGAATCTATTTCCAGTGTAGCAACTTGGTAAAGGCTTTGTCTGGCAAATCATGCCCTCCTGGAAATGGATTCCTGCCTCCGCAGGAATGATGACGTAAGAGAGAGAAACGGGGGATGCAAGATGATGCCAAGAAAAAGACATGGGCCCCGGCCTTCACCGGGGTGACGAGGCAATTAAGCTCTTAAGTAAAAACGCCCGCCGGATATCCCCCGGCGGGCGTTTTGTTTGCGGTTCTGCGCTGTGGTCAGCCCATGAACTTTTTCAGTTCGGCTACCAGGCGGTCAATGTCGTCGCGGTTGACGTCGTTGTGGGTGACGAGGCGGAAGTAGCCGTTATCGGCGGGGTTGATGAGGATGCCGCGCTCTTTGAAGTAGTCGGCGAGGCCTGAAGCGTCAAAGGCCGGGTCGGCGGGCTGCCAGTAGACCATGTTGATTTTGATGCGGTCTGCGTCAACTTTCAGGAACGCCATTTCAGCCAGCCGCGCCCCGAGGTACTGGGCGTTATCGTGGTCGTCCTTGAGGCGGGCGGCCATTTTGGTGAGGGAAATCAGGCCGCAGGCAGCCAGGATGCCCGCCTGGCGCATACCGCCGCCAATGAGTTTGCGGCAGCGGCGGGCCTTGGCAATGAAATCTTTCGGCCCGCAGATGAGCGCCCCCACCGGCGAGCACAGGCCCTTGGAAAGGCACAGCGACACTGAATCCGCCGAGGCGGCCAGTTCGCGGGCTTCCACTTTCAGGGCGCAGGCCGCGTTGAAGAGGCGCGCCCCGTCCAGGTGCACGGGAAGGCCGTGCTCTTTGGCGGCGCGGTAGGTTTCGGCCATCTGGGCCGCGCTCACCACGTCGCCGTTGCCGAGGGCGTTTTCCAGGCACACCAGGCTGGTGCGGGGGCAGTGGATATCGTCCGGCCGCACCAGGCGATGCACGTCGGCCGGGTAAATTTTATCGTCGGGGTTGGCCACCGGCGCGTAATTCACCCCGGAGAGCCGCCCGGCCGCCCCGGCCTCGTGCTGCACAATGTGGCAGTTGGCGCCCAGGATGATTTCATCGCCCGGCGACGTCCAGGCCATGATGGAAACCTGGTTGCCCATGACCCCGCTGGGCACGAAAACCGCCGCTTCCTTGCCCAGGGTTTGCGCGCCCAGGGCTTCAAGCTGGTTAACGGTGGGGTCGTCGCCGTAAACGTCGTCGCCCACGGGGGCTTCGGCCATGGCCCGGCGCATTTCCGGGGTGGGGCGGGTGACGGTGTCGCTTCTCATGTCAATGATTTTCATGGGTTCCCCTTAAGGTGGTAAAACGTGTTCCCAATCATACTATAGTTGGCGGCCCACAGGCAAGAATTTATACAGGGCCATTCCCTGATTCGTGAAGTTTGTTTGCTTTTATGTTCCATTTATGATATTGTATTAACTGGAAAAAGTAAGGCCAACCATTTTCGTTCGCGCAGGTGTTTGGAGGGCGCATGGGCTTCGGTCTAGACCACTATTAGTTGTGTGTTGTTTGAAGTTAAGCCGCTATTAGTTGTTTTGAACGCAGGTTGAGGTTTTGGTGATGCTAGGTGGCTCCAAGCCGGTTTTGCTGGCTATTGACGATGACGCAATAATTCTGAACACGGTTATTTCCACGCTTAAGCGGGATTACAGCGTCCGCCCTTTCACGTCAGGCGAAACCGCCCTAAAATATTTAACCGCTCAGACGGCCGATCTCATTCTGCTCGACAATAAAATGCCGGGCATGAACGGGTTTGAGGTGCTGAAAGAATTGCAGGCCACGCCCCGGCTGGCCTCCATCCCCACCATTTTCCTCACCGGCTCGATGGACGGCGAAAGCGAAGTGGAGGCCCTGGAACTGGGCGCGGTGGATTACATCCACAAGCCGGTCAAGCCCCAGGCCCTTTTGACCAGGGTGCGCCTGCAACTGGAATTGCAGAGCCACCGCAAGCACCTCGAAGCCCTGGTGGAGGAAAAGACCATTGACCTCAACCGGGCCTACCGCAAGCTGGAAACCAGGGAAGACCTGACCCTGAACCTGTTGGCCAGGGTGACCGACCTGCGGGATCACGAAACCGGCGGGCATATTGAGCGCACCACGGAATTCGTGCGCGTCATGACCGAATTCATACGGGAAAACCCGCAGCCTGATTACCTGCTCACCCCCGTGGAGGCCGCCGACATCATCAAGTCGGCCAAACTCCACGACCAGATCGGAA
>JAITVE010000088.1 GCA_031285975.1 Candidatus Adiutrix sp.
AACACGCCGTGGGAATGGGTCTTCGTCAGGGTGAAGGCCGGGCCGCCTTCCGGCCCTATGCCGAAGGCCGTTCTGTCCCCCAAGGCTTCATGCCGGGTGGCGAGCTGCAAATTTATGGGAACGGGAATCAGGTTGGCCCGGCCCGTGCCGTCCTCACTGCCGTCAAAGCCCTCACCGCGCAATGTGTTGGCTACAAAGGCCTCACTTTCGAAGTCCATACGGCGGGAGCCGCCGCCGTGAGCGTTGAGGGCCGGGGATACTCTGATAGAGCCGGAAGTTTTGTTGCCGCCGAAAACCTGAACGGAGGGAATATAAAAACCGCCCTGAGCCTTGTTATCATTCGGCCCGCCATCGCCCAGGCGGGCGGTGAGGGCCTGAGTGACCAGGGCCTCGCATTCCACACGGCTGTTGCCGGTGCGGGCGAAGGGCGCCCCGGCGCAGATGGACGGGGCTATGGCCTGGCGGCGGTGGCTTCCAGGGCCAGCCGCAACGCTTCCGGCAGATTGCGCCCTCTGGCCTCGGCCCGCCGAAGTATCCCCCGACAGGCTGTGGCGCTCAAAAAGTACCGCGGCGGCAGGTCGCCAGTTTCCAAGATGTCCGACAAGGTAGACTCTGCGGCGCCGCTGTGGTACTCCAAACAGCGCAGCGTCGTAAATTTTATAGGCGAACCCATACCCGAGTTTTGCCATTTGCCCGAGGATGGTTCCAAACGTCCGTCCTTTGTCAATTGACAGGACTCCGGGGACGTTCTCCCAGACCACCCATTGGGGCCGTGCTTTTCCAACAATTTCAAAGAAGACGAGCGTGAGCTGACCACGAGGGTCGTCCAGTCCGCCTCTAAGGCCCGCTGTGCTGTAGCTTTGGCACGGCGTCCCGCCGACGATGAGGTCGATTTTGCCACGAAAATCCTTTCCTGATATTTGGGTTATGTCCCCCAGATTGGGGACGGCTGGATAATGATGCGCCAGAACCGCCGCAGGGAATTTTTCAATTTCCGCATAGGCCGCCGCGGTCCAGCCCAGAGGTTCCCAGGCCACGGTCGCGGCCTCGATGCCGGAACACAGAGACAGGTAGCGCAACGTCATGACCGGGCTCCGTCAGCGATGTTCGAGTTTTCGAACACGACAATGGCTGAGGGAAAGGGGGCGCTGTTTTGCGCTCCTTCAAACTTGAGACGGCCCCGGACGAACTCGATTTTGGCCGCGTATTTCTGAACGTAATCGTGCCACCAGCGGGTATCGGTGCGGGCCGGAAGGAGGCAGACCACGCGCCGGGCGTGGCCGGGCATACTGGTTTCCCGCCAGGCTTTGATGAGCCACTTTCCCAAGTCCCGGCCATAGGGGGGATTCATCCAACAGAGACCATGCCAGGGCTGCTTAAGGCTGTCCTGTTCCGGGGAGATGAAGTCCCAGCACTTGGCGTTGTCGTCGGTGGCGCAGACATCCAGGTCGAAGGGGCCGTATTTTGCGGACTGCTGGTTGAAGAAGTCCCAGGGTGTGGCCCATTCGCCGCCGGTGCTGGAAAAACAGGGATTAGGATTAGTGAGCATTGAAGGCCTCCGTATCCGGGTTGTAATCAGAGTCCAGCCACATCAAAAGGCCCATCACGTCATAGCGGCCGCCCTCGCTCTTGATAAATTTGTGCCGCTCCAGGCAGAGCAGTTGCGCGGGCGAAAGGCCCAGTATTTTTGCGGCCATATCAATTGGGACGAGTTTTTGCCGCAGATGGTTGTAGTTGCGGGTGGGCAAACTTTCCAGGAACAAAGACAGGTGCCTGGGAGCGTGGTTGCCGCCAGTCTGCGGCTCTTCGCCCTGAACCAGAGCATTCAGAAGAACGCCTTGCCGTTCAAGCATATTGTTTTGACGCTCCAGGGCGTCGGCCATGCGTTCAACATGCTCAAGCAAAGCCATGCTATGAATATTCATAAAAACACCTCTATATATTCACCGCCGCGTGGCGGGTGGTTATAGTGCAAGAGACGGGGCTGCGGCCTGTTCGCCGGGTTTGGCCAAACCAAGACCGACCCGGCAGAAAACGTGTTCAGTGACAACGTTCAAACCGCAATCTTGAGCCAGGTCGTTAAAATCGGTCAGGCCGCGGGCTTTTTCCTCGTCGGTGAAGTGGGGAAAGATAACCACCGCACCCACAGCCTTGGCCGCTTCATAGGCCTTGTTCAGACCGACGTTGATTTTGTGGCCGTGATCGTGATCGGCGCAGATGGTCAGCGAGGCCTCGGGGAATGTACGTTGCAGAGCTTCGGCCACGGGCTTGAGGTTACCCGCGTCGAAGGCCACGGCCACCGGCAAGCCGGTGGCCTGGTGGAGGGTGGCGGCAGTGGCGTACCCTTCCGCGATAAGGATGTTTTTGGGTTCCAAAGCCTGGAACAGGGGCTTGGGCCACTCTTGGTCAAAATACATTTGGCGCAACGATGGTTCGCCGATCAGGAACATGGCCCCGGATTTTTTACTGCCGGGTTCGAAGCGTTTTTCGCCCGCCGGAGTGATGGTTTGCAAGGTCTGGATATGATGATGCAGAGTCAATTCCTTCGGCGAACGGGGCGCGGCCTTGGCCTGGGGAACATTGTTCAGGAAATGGCTTCGGTCGAGATCGATGCCGACGGCCATCAAATTCCCGGCCTGATCCTGGAAGAG
>JAITVE010000139.1 GCA_031285975.1 Candidatus Adiutrix sp.
CCCTCTTAAGCGGGGTTTGGGGCAGAGCCCCATACTAAACAATCGCCGCGAAGCCACGCCTTATTCTTCTTCCCAACGCTGAAACTCCACCACCTCCCCGTATTCATCAAAAAAGAAGCGAACCTCCTTCGCCTCGCGCAGCCGACAAAGCTCGTCAATCCGAAACGGCGACGCAGCGGCAATTTCCTCCAAACTCAAGGGCGGCGCAGCGCCTCCCCTTTTGTCACGCCCGCCGCCAAACCGCAGCCGGTTATACTGCGCCCAGGCGAACAAACTGAAACCGCCGCCAAAAATATACGGCAAATACTCCCCGGCCAGAACAAAAAACTGCTCAGGATGCTCCCAAGCCCCCGCTGCCAACGGCTGGGCCAAATACACCAGCCCCCCGAAAAAAATCAGCGGCAAAGAAAAGGACAAAAGGATATCACCCCGGCTGCGGGCCTCCCGCCGGTTGATGATGATTTTCTGAGGGTCGAGTATCATAACAAATTCCCGCTTTCCCCCAACATGGCATTCACAAGCCTGTTCAGGCTGACTCCCGCTTCGGCGGATTTTATGATCAAATGTTTGTGCAGTTCCGGGGTGGTGCGGACGACGAATTTCCCGGAATATTTGCGCAGAGACAGCGGCTCGGGCAGGGCCTCGTTGTCGTTCCGCATATCATCGACGGTTTCCATCACCAGGGAGACGATGCCCTTCAAAGCTTTCCCTTGGTCTTCGGCCAGCCAGGAGAGCGACGGAAACTCCGCGCACAGGCCGACAAACTCCCGATCTTCGTCAGACCACACCACCCGGTAGGCATATTGCTGGGCCAGGGGGGGCAAGGCGGCGTTTTTCTTTTTCATTGAGCTCCCTCGCTTTCAGCGGCCATTTTTTCAACGGCGCGCACCACTTGTTTCACCTGATAGGCTTTGGCCTGGCCGTTTTTACCGCGCTGAATGTTGACTCGCGGGTCGTCCTTCCAGGGCGTTTTGAAGACGGCGTGGCTGCTGCCTTGCTGCCGGGGCTCCCCGAACATCCGACAGCAAAACGAAAAAAGGTCGTCATAGCGGATATTTTGGGGGGATTTCCGCATTTTCTCAACAAAACCAGCTATGTTTACCATGAGTGCCCCGCCGCTGATAGTATCAATAACGATACTACAATAATGTAAACTGTATACGCCAAAAATTCAAGCCCAAAGTGCTGACTCGGGAAATGTTACGGCACCCCCCGGTCGGTGGTCAGCCAGCGGCCCCGGCGGCCGGGGCGGCTGAAAAAGAGAGCGCGGGGGAAGGCGATGACGGTGACCAGCCAGTTCAAGTTCCAATAAACAGAGGATACCAGATCAGGGAGAACCATGATTTCCAACTGCCGTGGTCGTAGCGGCGGTCGATGAAAAGGCTGACGGCGAACTGCAACAGGCAGGTCAGGCCCAGCATCAGGGCGGGCCAGCGCGGCGAAAGGCGGGGGACGGCCGGGTGGCCGGAGACAAAATCCAGGAGCCCGGCCGCGAGCATCGCCAGCATGGCATAACTCCAAACCAGGCTGAAAAGATATTCCGCGCCAATGCCCCACATGCGGCGCGATTTCCAGCGCCACAGCGGGCGGAAATACCGCTTCAGGGCCTCCGCGCCTCCCACGGCCCAGCGGAGCCGCTGCCTAAACAGGCCGACCAGGGTTTCGGGCATCAGCACCCAGCACAGGGCGCGGGGCTCGAAGCGCACGTCCCAGTGGCGCAGTTGCAGCCGCCAGCTTATGTCGATGTCTTCGGTGAGGGTATCCTCGCGCCAGTAGCCCACCTGGTGCAAGGCCCGCCGCCGGAAGGCGCAGATGACCCCGGAGACGGTGAACACCCGCCCGTAAACCCTCTGGGCCCGTTTCAAAAGCCCGACGATGGCCGAAAATTCCCCCACCTGAATGCGCCCCAAAAGGGTGCTGCGGGTGCGGATGCGCGGGTTGCCGGTCACCGCGCCCACGCGGGGGTTGCGGAGGAAATGCTCCATGATCCAGGTGACCGCGTAATGATCCAGGAGCGCGTCGCCGTCGATGCAAACCAGAAATTCGCCGCGGGCCGCCAGCGCGCCGCTCTTGAGGGCCAAGGCTTTTCCCTGATTTGCCGCCAGGTGCACCACCCGCAGCCGGGGCAATTGCCGGGCCAAATCGTTGAGGATGTCGCCAGTGCGGTCGGTGGAGCCGTCGTTGACGGCCAGCACTTCAAAGTTGGGATAATGCAGGTCGGCCAGGGCCCGCAGGGTAGTTTCCGCGTGGGCCGCCTCGTTGTAGCAGGGCACCAGGATGGAGACCAGGGGATACTCGGGCAGAACCGGGGGCTGGCGGTAGTCGGCACGGCGACATTCATAGCGGAAATAATAAAGCAGCGCCCCGGTCATCCACACATAGGCCATGACCAGGGGATAGAAAAAGGCGAAGTCCAAAACGTTTTGCCACAGATGTTCGAGCCCGGAAAACATGATTCACTCGACTGCCGATGGAGTATCTTGCAACGAAAAAACCGGGGACAGGGCCCGCAACTCCGGCTCCCCGGCGGCGGAATTTTCGGGAAAATAGCCGTAATGCCCCAGCCCCAGGCGGCGCAAAAAGCGCATCCGCTCCGCCAACTCCCGCCCTGCCCCCGGCTCTCCGTCCGCTTGAAATTCAAAGACGACCCGCCGCTCCGCGAACGGAATTTTGCCGACCAGCTTCGCCGCTTTCTCCAAATTTTTCCGGCTCTGGTGGAGCGGTGCCAGGACGACGACATAATCATATGCGGCCAAATACGCGTTCACATCCTCCTCCAAACGCGCCCTCCCCTCTACATCGTCAATATTCGACAGATCAAGTGCGCGGGCGGTTTTCAGCTTTTTGCTCCAACGCTCGGCGGCGCGGAGCAGTTCCAGGGAAAAATCAATGGGCGTGCGCGGATTCTCCGGGCCGTCCTGGAAAACAATGCCGTCGATGAGGGCGTGGGCGGTCAAGTCCTCATACGTTTCAAGAGTGCGGCGGCGATGGTCGGGCAACGGGGTTTCGCCGTCCCCAGGCCAGTCGAAATCAAGCGGCATCACGGCGTAGACTTCGGCGCCCACGCGGCGGGAAAGCTGCCAGGCCAGGTAATTGAAGAGGTCGGCCCGCATCGGCAGATGGCGGCCCGGGAAATAGAGGGCCTCGGCCCGGCCGTCGCCGTCCTCGTCGGCATAGGCCCGCAGGTACACGGCGCTGGCTTTCAGGGCCAGGGCGCGGTCGAAAAGCGCGGAAATATTTTCCTCCTGCTCAAGCAGGTCGGGGTCGTACAGCGCGTCCACATCAACGTGCATCACCCGTTGCAGGGGCAAGGGCGGCGCGAAGGGCGCGGGGTATTCGGCGTTCAGATTGAGGCGCGAATAGCCGCTGTGGCCCGGACGCAACCCGGCCTCAGCCGCCGCCACAGCTTCAGGGAAATTCAGGCCGGGGGCGACCATGAGCCGTGGCAGGGTCGCCCCCTCGCTGTAGACGTCCCGCGAGGCGGTGAGGCTGAAACCGGCCTCCAGCGCGGCCTCCGCGCCCGCGCCGGTGGGCAGGCCGTAGGGCCAGACCGCCAGCCGGGGGCGGCGGCCCGTGCGGCGGGCGATGATGGCCGCGCTGCGGGCCCAGTCGGCCCGTATGCGGCGGCGGTATTCCGCTGCGGATTCATATGTTCCAGAGTCCGCATCATAGGCGCGGCCCGCGCCCGCCGGTTGACGGAGCCCCTGGGGATTGCCCGGCTGGCCCCGGTGGAGACGGTGGCTGAAAGAGGCGGCTTCCACCAGCCCGGAGGCCGTCATTTCCCGCAGTTGCCCCCAGGTCAAAAACTGGGAGCGGGGCAGCCGCCCTTCATCGCCATAGAGAGCCACCCCGCCCGCCGGGCCTTCCAGCAGGCCGGTTTCCACCGCCAGCACGGCCTTATAGTTATAGGAGCGCAGGAGCGGATACACCGCCCGGTAAAAGCTGAGGTGGGCCACGTCAAACGTCAGGAGCACGGCTTTGGGCGGGAGGGGACGGCCGCCGCTGCGGGCTTCCAGCACCTCATCCAGGCCGACGACCCGGTAGCCGTTATGTTTCAACCAGTCGAAGTGGTCGGTCAATTCGGTCAGGGGAATGGAGGGCACCCCGCCCGGCGCGCCTCCGGGCGCGAGATGCGCCGCGTGATAGGCCAGGGTGACCACGCCCTCCGGCGGCGCGGCCAAGGCCGGGCCGGGCCAGAGGCATATCAGCAGTATAATGAAGGCGCTCAGCCGATTCACGGAACTTCCACTCCCGTCAAAATTTCCAGACAAAATTGATATAGCCGTTAATGTTTTTTTCCGGTTCGCCGTCATAAACCCGATGGCCGTAACTGGCCCCGTAGGAAGCGGAAAAGCTGTCCGCCCAATCCAAAGACTGGTGGTAGCCCAGCGTCCAAATCGTTTCCGTGCCGTAATTTTCCTGGCGATAACGGCTGGCGTCCGCTTCCAGGGCATGGCTCAGGGATTTTCCCTCGCCGCGCCACAAAAGGTTGGCGTAGGTCAGGCCGAGCCCGGCTTCCGCGTCTTTTTTGGGGTTGTAATAGGGGCGGTTGTCGTCTTCGGAATTGCTGGACGTGTAGGCGTTGAGCCGCCCGGTGACTGTGCGGTGGCCGCCCGCCCAGAGCCGCTGGCTGAAATTGCCGCTGAAGGCCGCGCGCCGGTTGCCGTCGGTAAAATTCATCATCTGCGCGTTGAAATTAAGGGCGCGGCTTTCGTGCCAATAATAGCCCAGGCCGAGGGAGGCCGAGTCGGCGCGGATGTTGCTGTTGACAGCCCGCAGGGGGGCGGCGCGGCTATTTTTCTGCACCGAAAAAGGGACGCGCCAGTGGTCGCCCGGCTGCCAAAGGCCTTCGAGGCCCGCGCCCAGGCGGCGGCCATTGAGGCGTTCGTCGCGGGCTTCCAGGCTGAATTCCAGGCCCGGCCCCCGGTATTGGAGCCCGCCCAGGAACATTTCGCGCTCGCCCTCCCCTTCCGCGTAGCGGCCGCTGTCCCAGGCCGAGCCAATGAACGCCCGCCAATGATAGCCCAGCGGGGGGCTGTAAAGCCGCAGTTCGATATTCGGGTCTTCGGGGTTGGTGGAACTGACCGAGTTGCGGTTGCTGGTGTGGGCAAAGCCGAAGGAGGCGCGGGCCTCGAATTTCTTGAAAAGTTCCCAGCGCCGCGCCAACTGGCTCACCGCCCGGCTCTGCGCGGCCCAGGGCCCCAGAGCTTGAATTATCTCGTGGGCCTCGGCCCAGCGGCGCGCATCCATAAGGCTGTGGGCCAGGCGCACAGCCGCGCCCAAATCGTCCGGCGCGTGGAGCCGCGCCGCGAGCGCGTTTTCCCAAGCCGCGCGGGGCAGCCCCCGGGCTGTTTTGGCGGCGGAGAGCCCGGAAAGCGCGGCCACATTGGCCGGGGCCTGGGCCAGCATTTCGCTGAAAATGCGCTCCCCCGCAGCCGGTCGGCCCGTATAGATTTCGCTCAAACCGAGGGCGACGCGGGCGTCCGTGCGCTTCCAATCCCCCGCGCCCCACAGGGCCCGGCCCTCCGGCGGCTCGATGGTTCCCTGCGCATAATTCTTGCGGGCCTGTTCGCGGGCCGCGCCGAGCTCGTCCGCGTCGAGATGGGCCCAGAAGAGGCCCTTTTCCGCTTCGTACAATTCATCTTCAGACACGGCCAGCCGCCCGGCGGCGTGGCGGTCAACCATCCGCTGATAGAGTTCAGCCGCCTTCCGCGGTTCGCGGGCCTCAAGAGCCGCTCCGGCGGCGGCTAATATCACGGCATTGGGGGCCGCGGCCCGGCCAGCCGGAACGCTTTCAAAAGCGGCCACGGCGGTAATTGGGCGGTTCAGGGCCGCCAGCGGGCGGACGGAGGCCAGCCGGGCCCCGCCCAGGCAGCCGTCTCGGCAGTCAGCCCAGGCCCGAAGCCGCGCCAGGTCGGCCAAGGCTTCTTCCAGCCGCTCGGAACGCCGGGACAGGGCCCCGGTCAGGCTGGTCTGCCCGCCCCAGCGGGCCCCCTTGAGGGCCGCGTCCCGCTGAATTTCGTTCACGAAATCGGCTGAAATTTCGATGTCATCCCCGAGCCGCTCGCGGGCCAGAACCGGCGCGTTCAGCGCCGCCAGAACCTGAATTTCGGCCTCCCGCGCCTTGGAATCATTGGGCGCGGGACAATGAGCGGGCGACGGCCCTGGCCTCGCGGCTGAACCCGGCCCTGGTTCCGCCCTATGTGTTGAGCGCGGCCTACCGGGCCTATGCCGCGCAAGGGGATTGGGC
>JAITVE010000150.1 GCA_031285975.1 Candidatus Adiutrix sp.
TGGCGATCTGCTCGCCGACGATCTTCACGTCGGGGCGCTTGTCAAAAAATTCCTTCTGCCATGCGTCGCGGCGGCCGAGGGCGTGGGGGTTGCCGGCGGGGCCGAGCAGGACGACCACATTGCCGTTCTGCGGAATCTGGGTGAGGGCGAGTTTCGCGTTCACCGCCGCCTGGTCATAGGGGTTGGCGTCGACGTTGCCGAGCCGGGGGTCGGGAATATGCACGTTGACGCAGGCGCCCACCAGACCGGCCTCCACCGCCTGAAGCAGCGGATAGCGGTTCGCTTCCACGTCAAAAGGCTGCAGGAGGATGGCGTCGAACTTGTTGATGGTGGCGTTTTCAATGTGGCCGGAAATGTCTTCAGTGTTGGACTGGCCATCGAAAACAGTGACTTCCATGTCCGGGTAATTTTTTTCAACTTCTTCACTGACGGCGTTGGCCAGCCAGGCGGCGAAGGAGTCGCCCTGGGCGCGGGCGATGTAGGCGAGCTTGAACTTTTTGGCTTCCGCGTCCGCCGCCTGGGCCGGGGCCCCGATGAGCAGGGTGGCCACGAGGGCCAGTAAGAGCAGTTTCGTGAATGTGCGCATGTGTTCTCCTTTTCAAGGTAAAAGTGACAGGTGATTCCACTCAGGACGGCGTGTTGCCGTCATCCGGCTTCTTTTCTTTGTCCGGCTTGGGTTCCCCGGTTGATTTCGAGGCAAAGCGTTTCTGCTTCGACCACACGTCCCAGATGACGGCGAGCACGATGATGCAGCCCTTGACGATTTGCTGGGTGTAGGGCTGGATGCCCTGCAAATTCATGCCGTTGTTCAGAAAACCCATGATGTAGCTGCCCGCCAGCGTGCCTATGGCCGTGCCCACGCCGCCGGAGAAGCTGGTGCCGCCGATGATGGCCGCCGTCATGGCCTCGAACTCCAGCCCCGCCCCCGCGTTCGGGAGGCCGGCGTTGTTTCTCGACATGTACAAGACGCCCGCCAGGCCGACAAAGATGCCGCTCACCGCGTAGGCCATGAATTTCGTCCGCCCGACCCGGATGCCCGAGGCCCGCGCCGCCTCTTCATTGCCGCCCACGGCGTAGAGGTGGCGGCCAAAGCGGGTGTGGCGGAGAATGTACCAGGTGATGGCCACGATAATCAGCATGAACACCACCGGCGTGGGCACGCCGCAGATATAGCCCTGCCCCAGCTTCACATAGTCGCCGATCTGGTAAATGTTCTGCCCGTTGCAATACAGCAGCACCGCGCCCCGGGCCACCGTCATCATAGCCAGGGTGGCGATGAAGGGCGGGGCTTTGAAGCGCACCACCACAATGCCGCTTAAGGAGTTGCAGACCATGCCGATGAGCGCGCCCACGAAAATGGCGATGACAATGGAGCCCGTGGCCTTGTAAGCCGCGACAGAGAGCACCCCCGCCAGGGCCAGCACCGCGCCCGCCGCCAGGTCAATCATGCCGGAAATGATGAGAATCGTTTCCGCCATGGCGATGATCGTGGCAATGGAAATCTGCCGCGAAACGTTCGAGAGGTTGGCGACCGTGAAAAAGTTTTCGTTCATCATGGAAGAGACCAGCATGAGAACGCAAAGAATGACATAAATACTGTAGTTGCTCATGAAGCGCATGAATTTTTCGTACATGCTCCACTCCTCCGATATCGTTGAGAGAAACGTTCCGTCACGATGCGCCGGAGCGCTCCTGACCCCTTCCAGCGTCTGCGATAAGCCGTCAAGCCGCGCCGGTGGCCAGGCGCATCACGTTTTCCTGCGAGAAGGCTTCAGGCTGCAATTCGCCGCGAATCCGCCCCCCGCCCATCACATAAATGCGGTCGCACATGCCGAGCAATTCCGGCAGTTCCGACGAAATCATCACCAGCCCGTTCCCCTCGCGGGCCAGGCTGACCATGAGCTTGTATATCTCGAACTTCGCGCCCACATCAATGCCGCGCGTCGGCTCGTCCAAAAAGAGCACGCGCGGCTGTGTGAGCAGCCATTTGGAAATTAAGACCTTTTGCTGGTTGCCGCCGGAGAGGGTCTGGATGGCGGTTTCCAGAGAGGGAGTTTTCACGGCCATGCTGCGGAAACTTTCGGTGACCACGCTGCGCTCTTTCCCCGTGTGGTTGAAGCCGCCGTAGATAAACTGCTCCAGGCTGGAGAGGGTGGCGTTTTCGCTGACGCTGCGCATGGGAATAATGCCGTAGCGCCGCCGGTCTTCAGAGAGCATGACAATCCCGGCCCGCATCGCGTCCGCCACGTCGCGGACGGCGATTTTTTGCCCATCCATAAAAATCTCGCCGGAATCAAGGGGGTCGAGGCCGAAAACGGCCCGCGCCACTTCCGTCCTGCCAGCCCCCACCAGCCCGGCAAAGCCGACGATCTCGCCCTTGCCGACAGTAAAAGAGACGTCCTTGAAAACCGATTTCCGGTTGAGATGTTTGGCCTCAAAGACGGTCTCCCCAATGGGCACCTGTTCCTTGGGGTAAACATTGGTGATGGTGCGGCCGACCATGAGGGCGATAACTTTATCGATGTCATACTTCGCGGCGGGCTGGGAATCGACGACGGAGCCGTCGCGGAGGATGGTGATTTGATCCGCGATGCGGAAAATTTCCTCCATCTTGTGGGAGATGTAGATGATGGCAATGCCCTTGGCCCGGAGCTCGAAAATTTTGGCGATGAGCCCCTCGACTTCGCGGCTGGTGATGGCGGAAGTCGGCTCGTCCATGATGATGATGTCCGCGTCGCGGGAGATGGCTTTGGTGATTTCCAGCATCTGGATGTCGGAAACAGTGAGGTCGCGGAGCTTGGTGTCCGGGGCGTAGGGCAGGTTTTGCGCTTTCAGGAGAGCCAGGGTGTCGCGGCGCATTTTCTTCCAGTCAACGCTGCCGATGCGGGTGGTCGGTTCGCAGCCGAGGAAGAGATTTTCCTCCACCGTCATTTCGGGGACGAAGTTGAGCTCCTGAAAAATCATGGCGACGCCGCGCTCGCGGGCATCCTGGGGGCTGGTGATTTCCACCGCCTGGCCGTCGATGAAAATCTGCCCCTCGTCGGCCTTGTAGAGGCCGTTGATGACTTTCATGAGGGTGGATTTCCCCGCGCCGTTTTCGCCGCAGAGAACGTGCACCGTGCCCCGCTCAACGGCGAAGTTGACGTTCGAGAGGGCGAGGACGCCGGGGAATGCTTT
The DNA here is from genome assembly GCA_031285975.1 of Candidatus Adiutrix sp. Lineage (GTDB taxonomy): Bacteria > Desulfobacterota > Desulfarculia > Adiutricales > Adiutricaceae > Adiutrix. Next base: position 3,178 of record JAITVE010000150.1, read on the forward strand.
TCGGATGCCGCGCAGTTCCAGCTTGGGATTGGTTGCCACGAGAATGCCCTCCAGGCGCCGAACCGGAACAGCCCGGCCGGCCTAAATCAGGAAAAAAGCACACAGACAAAGACAAGAGCAGAAGCAAGGCCCGGACAAGCTCCCTCAAAAGGAGCGAGAAAGTGAACTCTCTATGTGTAAAATCATTGTTAAATCACTTTTTACAATCTATTTTAGTAAATGTCAAGCACAATTTCAGCCCCCGCTCCCCCGTTCAAGCGGGTGGTTCACGACCTGGGCTTCAATGACGGCATCACTGACCGCCGCCTGAAACTGGTTTTCCATTCACTGCGCCATACCTATGCCAGTTGGCTGGTTCAGGACGGTGAGGTATTATATACCGTAAAAGAACTCATGGGCCACCGCACCCTGCAAATGACTGAAAGGTATTCCCACCTGGCCCCAAACCATCTGCGACAGGCCGCCGACCGCCTGGAAGGCAAGTTGAATCGTGATGAAGAAATGGTTACAATAGCTGCCAACCCACAGGGAGACCACATATGACTAATGCACTTCCCGCCAGCCAATTCCTTATTTATCAAACCGAAGACGGGCGCACCAAGCTTGATGTCCGCTTTGAGGATGAATCTGTCTGGCTCACCCAGCACATGATGGTGGAGCTTTTTCAAAGTTCCAAGCAAAATATCAGTCATCACATCAAGAGTATTTATGCTGAAGGAGAGCTTCAGCCGGAGGCAACTGTCAAAAAATATTTGACAGTTCAAAGTGAGGGCGCACGCCAAGTTAAACGCCAGATGGAATATTACAATCTGGATGTAATTATTTCAGTCGGCTATCGGGTCAAAAGTCATGTGGCGACAAAATTTCGTATCTGGGCCACTCAGCAACTGCGTGAATTTATTGTTAAATGTTTCGTCCAAGGGTCAGTAGCTTTTCTGAAAATATCAGACACGCCGGAAAGCCAGTGCGTCTATGATTGCGGATACTTGATTATTTGCCCCGTTTGGCCAGGGCCGCTAGCTTATCCTTTGATTTCTGATGCAGGCGTGGTTCTTTCAAATTCTCCCAGTTGAGCACCGTGGGCAGGGCGGAGCCCAGGGCGGCGGCGAATTCGGCCTGGCTCATTTTCAGTTTTTGGCGCAGGGCTTTGATTTCAGAGCCTTGGGGATTATCCGGGTCTTTGAATAGTTGCGATTTAGCTCGTGCCCGCTTTGGCCGCGTTTGGGCCGGGGCGGCGGGAATGGCCTCCTTTTTCCGCGTGGCGGCTTTTTTGCCGTCGGCCGCTTTGGGCACGGGTTTTTCCATGCCGCCCAAATCCAATTCAATACCGAAAATGGCGGCGAGGGATTCGTCTTTCAGGGCTGACGCGCTGCCGCCCGTGGCGGCTTCGGCCATATTTTCCAGGTCAATCAGTTCCGCCGGGTCAACCCCGCGCAAAAGGAACAGCAGTTCAGGGGCATGATCCAGGCGGTGGCCAAAGGCATAGAGGGTGGCGGCCACATGCTTGCACATCTGGGCCCAGTCCGGGCAGCTGCAACTGAATTTCAGTTCACCCAGTTTGGGGAAAATGCCGTTTTCAGGGTCAGCGGCCTGTTTCATAATATCCGCCGGAAATTTTCCGGCCAGCAGATCAAGCATGGAGGCAATGCGCCCCTGGGAAGCGGCTTTGATAGTTTTCCACTGATTGGCGGAAAGCGGGCGAACCGTGACGTTCACCTCATAAGGCTTCCCCTGGGAACCGGCCACCAGGGCCGTTATATGGCCCGCCGTGGCCGCGAGGTGGCAAACCGCGCTGTTGCGCACATAGCTGTGGCCACGGCCAATGCGGTTTTCATGGTCGGCATACGTTTCCAGATGCTTGCACCAGGCCTTGCCCCAAAAGCTTTGGGCCAGGTTTCGGCCTGTGGGGCAGATGGGCTGAATATCCGGTCGCGTTTTTTTAAGGTTGGCGATCAGTTTTTCAGCGTTGGCCTTTTTCACCGCCACCGAGACGTATGGTCCAAAATT
>JAITVE010000180.1 GCA_031285975.1 Candidatus Adiutrix sp.
CAAGCCCGGACTCAGCGGGGCGGCCCTGTTTTTGGGGCGGCGGGGGGCCCGTTTGGGCGACCGTGAAGTGCGGCGGGTGCTGGAGGCCAGGTTGGGGCTCCGGGGGCTCGACAATCATTACAGCCCCCACAGCCTGCGCCACAGTTTCGCCACCCATCTGCTCTCCGCCGGAGCGGATTTGAAGGCCATTCAGGAGATGCTGGGGCACAGTTCCCTGGCCACCACCGAACGCTATACCCACCTTGACCTGGAACGGCTGCGGCGGGTTTACCGCGACGCCCACCCCAGGGCCAAAGAGAAGCGAAACGATGACGACCGTTGATTTCCGCAATTACCAGCCCAACAGCGCCCAGCCCGAGCCGCCCAAAAAAGACGAGCTGCCGGAGTGGACGAAAAAGCTCAGCCCTGAGGACGTGCGCCGCCTGTACGTCCGCGGCGGCTATGAGCGCTTCGAGGGCCTTTTCGCCGCCTGCGACGCCGCCGGGGGGATGCGCCCCTCCTTTACCATCGCGCCCATGTTCATCAGCTACCTCTGGTTTTTTTACCGTAAGATGTACCGGGAGGGCGCGATTTTCATGGCCCTCAGCTTTGTGCTCATGCTGGTGGGCTGGAAGGCCATCGCCTATTCGCCGGAGACGGGCGGACGCCTGGCCATGGGGCTGAACCTGATATTCGTGCTGGGTATGATGGTCTACGGCAAGGCCCTGTACTGGAAGTCCGTAGACCGCAAAATCGACTGGGCCCTGCGAACCTTTTCGTCCAGCCCGGAAAAGGCCCTGGGCTGGCTGGAGCGGGCGGGCGGCACCAACCCCGGCCTGGTGGCATTTTTGATGGGCATGATGCTGTTTCTCGTCATGCAGATTATGCCGGTCGATCCCGCCGCATTGGGACAAACCGGCGGCATGTAAACCATGGCCTTCGTGGAGCGCCCGCAGCCCCCGTCGCCCGACGGGGAACCGCCGCTGAGGCCCTGGCAGGTGGGCCTAGTGGAATATGACCAGGAGCAGCTGCGGAAAGCCTATGTGGGGGAAAAATACGAAGAGTTTTTTGCCGACCTTTTTGACCGCATTGAGGATGAAGAGCGGTTCCAGCCGGTCTTCATCTGGCCGCCGCTGGTGTTCGGCTGTTTTTGGTTCTTCTACCGCCGCATGTACCGGGAAGGGATTCTATTTTTCCTGGTCAGCTACGGAATTCGGCGGGCGCTTTCACTGCCGCCCCTCGGCGACTGGCTGGTCTGGCTGCTGATAAACGCCGCCATGGCTATGGGCGGGGCCTGGCTGTATTTTCAAAAGACCGAACGGCAGACCGAAAAAGCCCTGTTCGAGTTCGGCAACGACCCGCCGTTGGTCACCAGTTGGCTGATACGCCACGGCGGGGTGGACAACAGGATTATGTATGTGGCTGCCGCAGTCATCCTCCTGAAGCTCTATTTCACCTTTTTAGTGGTGCTGGGCGCGGCGATAGGGATGGGCGTGAGCAGATAAGACAAGGAGCTATTGTGTCTCAACCAACATTTGAAGCCACCACTATTCTGGCCGTGCGCCACCGGGGCCGGGTGGCCGTCTGCGGCGACGGGCAGGTCACCCTGGGTTCCACGGTCATGAAGGGCACGGCCAAAAAGGTGCGCCGCCTGTACCATGACAAAATCATCTGCGGCTTCGCCGGGGCCACGGCGGACGCCTTCACCATCTTTGAACGCTTTGAGGACAAGCTCTCCAAGTTCAGCGGCCAGCTTTTGCGCTCCGCTGTGGAACTGGCCAAGGACTGGCGCACCGACCGCAGCCTCCGCCGTCTGGAAGCCATGCTGCTGGCCGTGGACGAGCAGTCCACCCTGCTGCTCTCCGGCTCCGGCGACGTCATCGAGCCCGACGACGGCTTGCTCGCCATCGGTTCCGGCGGCTCCTACGCCCTGGCCGCCGCCCGGGCCATGTGCCGCAACGCCCCGGATATGGACGCGGCGGTCATTGCCGAGGAAGCCATGAAAATCGCCGCCGATATCTGCATCTATACCAACCACAATTTCACCCTTGAAGTGCTGTAAGGTTTGCCCCATGCCCGAAACCCCGCCCCTGCCCCAGAATTTGGACTTGACTCCCCGGCGTATCGTCGCCGAGCTTGACCGCTATATCGTCGGCCAGGCCGCCGCCAAGCGGGCCGTGGCCATCGCCCTGCGCAACCGCCGCCGCCGCCTGATGGTGGACGCAGCCATGCGCGATGAAATTTCGCCGAAAAACATCATCATGATCGGCCCCACCGGCGTGGGCAAAACCGAAATCGCCCGCCGCCTGGCCAAAATGACCCGCTCCCCCTTCATCAAGGTGGAGGCCTCCAAATACACCGAGGTGGGCTATGTGGGCCGCGACGTGGAATCCATGATCCGCGAACTGATGGACTTGGCCGTGAACATGGTGCAGGCCGAGGAAAAGGAAGCCATGTCCCAGAAGGCCGGGGAAGCGGCTGAGGAGCGCTTGCTGGATTTGCTGCTGCCCGGCGGCCGCACGGCTTCCGGCTCCCCCGCCGGGGGGCCGGATATGGCCCTGGAAGAACGGCCCAGGGTGGACACGACCCGCGAAAAGTTCCGCGTCATGCTCCACAACGGCGAGTTGGACAACCGTGAAGTGGAAGTGGAGACCCGCGAAAGCGGCGGCGGCCAGCCCATGGCCCGCATTTTCACCAACATGGGCCTGGAAGACATGGAAAAAAATCTCAACGAGGCCATGAGCAGCCTTTTCCCCAAAAAAACCCAGCGCCGCAAAATGAAAATTAAAGAGGCCTGGGAAGTGCTGGTCTCCGAGGAAGCTGCGCGCCTGGTGGACATGGACAAGGTGGCCGCCGAAGCCCGCACGCGGGTGGAGCAGCACGGCATGGTTTTCATCGACGAATTGGACAAAGTTGCGGGCCGCGAAAACCGCTCCGGCCCGGACGTGAGCCGCGAGGGCGTGCAGCGCGACCTCCTGCCCTTGGTGGAAGGCTCCACCGTGCCCACCAAGTACGGCCCGGTGAAGACCGACCACATCCTCTTCATCGCCGCCGGGGCCTTCCACGTGGCCAAGCCCAGCGACCTGATTCCCGAGCTTCAGGGCCGCTTCCCCATCCGGGTGGAGCTTTCGCCGCTGAATAAAGAGGATTTTGTCCGCATCCTCACCGAGCCGGAAAACGCCCTCACCATCCAGTACCGCCTGCTCCTGGAAACCGAACAGGTGGAACTGGAATTCACCCCGGAAGCCATTGAGCAACTGGCCGAACTGGCCTGCCAGGTCAATGAAAAGAACGAAAACATCGGGGCCCGCCGCCTGGCCACCATCATGGAAAAGCTCTTGGACGAGGTCTCCTTCGAAGCCCCGGACATCAGCCCCACGAAAATACAGGTCACCCCCGACTACGTGAAGGAAAAGCTGGGCGACCTGGTGGAAAACACTGATTTGACCAGGTACATCCTGTAGAAATTGACCTATGGTCACCAGCAACGAACACGTGAAGGAAAAGCTGGGCGACTTAGTTGAAAACACTGATTTGACGCGCTATCTACTGTGAGAGAGAGCCATGACCAACCCCAACGAACGCGCTTCCGTCCTCATCGAAGCCCTGCCCTACATGCGCAAGTTCCGGGGGGCCACCATCGTCATCAAATACGGCGGCCACGCCATGGTGGACGCGGATTTGAAAAAAGCCTTCGCCCAGGACGTGACCCTCTTGAAATACGTGGGGCTCAACCCCGTGGTGGTGCACGGCGGCGGCCCGCAGATTAACGAGCTTCTGGGCCGCCTGAACATCCAGTCCCACTTCGTGGAGGGCCAGCGCTTCACCGACGAAGCCACCATGGACGTGGTGGAAATGGTGCTTTCCGGCAAAATCGGCAAAGAGATTGTCAGCCTCATCAACAGCGTCGGCGGCAAGGCCCTGGGCCTCTCCGGCAAGGACGCGCAAATCATCAAGGCCCGGCGCAAGCAGCTGACCCGCCAGGCGGAGGAAAACCAGCCGCCGGAAATCATTGATATCGGCCTGGTGGGCGAGCCCACCCACATCAACGTGGAGTTCCTGAGCTTACTGCGCGACAGCGACGTCATCCCGGTCATCGCCCCGGTGGGCGTGGGCAAAAACGGTGAAACCTTCAACATCAACGCCGACGCCGTGGCCGGGGCCGTGGCCGGGGCCTTGAAAGCCGAAAAGCTGATGCTGCTCACCGACGTGGAAGGCGTGCTGGACAAGGACAAGCGGCTGATTCAGGAAATCGGCGTGGACGACATCGGGCAATTAAAGCGCGACGGCACCATCAGCGGCGGCATGATTCCCAAGCTGGACTGCTGCGCCCAGGCCGTGGCCGACGGCTGCGACGGCGCCTACATCGTTGACGGACGACGACCCCACGCCCTGCTCCTTGAAATTTTCACCGACGAAGGCTGCGGCACCGCCGTGCGGCGGCGCGAAGCCCGGTAAAAATTCACAGCAGGGCGATTCCCGGCAATGTATTTTATAAACAACGAGCCGGATCGGCGGCCACAACAGCCCGCCAAAGGGAGAAATAAAAATGTCTCTGTCAACGAAAGAAATTATCGCCACTGCCCAAAAGCACCTGATGGGCAACGTGAACCGCTATGCCCTGGCCCCCATACGGGGCGAAGGCATGAAGCTGTGGGACGCGGAAGGCCGCGAATACCTCGACTTTCTGGGCGGCATAGCCACCTGCGCCCTGGGCTACGCCCCGGAAATCGTGGTCCAAACCCTGGCCGAACAGGCCGCCAAAATCATCCACGTCTCCAACTATTTTTATAACGAGCCCATGGTCAAGCTGGCCAAACTTTTGACCGAAGCCTCGGGGTTAGGCAAAGTGTTTTTCGCCAATTCCGGCGGCGAGGCCAACGAAGCGGCCCTGAAACTGGCCCGCAAATATTCCCACGACCTCTACGGCCCCGGCCGCTACGGCATTATCACCGCCCTGGGCTCCTTCCACGGCCGCAGCCTGGGGGCCATCAGCGCCTCGGGCCAGGCCTCAATGAAGGCGGGCTTTGAGCCGCTGTTGCCCGGCTTCACCCACGTGCCTTTCGGCGACGCGGAGGCCATGGCCGCCGCCATCACCCCCGAAACCTGCGCCATCATGGTGGAGCCCGTGCAGGGCGAAGGCGGCGTGGTGCCGCCGCCCCCGGACTACCTGCCGCGCTTGGCCGAACTCTGCCGCGAGAAAAACCTGCTGCTCATTCTCGACGAAGTGCAGACCGGCCTGGGCCGCACCGGCAAGCCCTTCGCCTTCCAGCATTACGGCATACAGCCCCACATCATCACCCGGGCCAAGGCCCTGGGCGGCGGGGTGGCCACCGGGGCCATGCTGGCCGTGGACGAGGTGGCCGCGCACCTCACGCCGGGCAGCCACTCCACCACCGTCGGCGGCGCGCCGCTGGCCATGGCCGTGGGCCTGGTGATGGTGGAAACCATTCTGGAACCCGGCTTCATGGCCCGCGTCAACCGCGTGGGCAGCTATTTTATGGAGCGGCTGAAAGCCCTCCAAGCGGAACTCGGCCCCGGCCTGGTCAAGGCAGCGCGGGGCCAAGGCCTTCTCCTGGCCCTGGAACTGACCCAGCCCTCCGGCCCGGTGGTGGTGGAAATGATGAAGCGCGGCTTCATCATCAACGCCACAGCCGGGACTGTGTTGCGCTTCGCCCCGCCCCTCATCGTCACCGAGGCTGAGGTGGATGCGCTGATGCCCGTTCTCAAAGAAGTCCTTCAAACCGTTTATCCCCAATAATGGGCCTGGCCAACGCCTGCCCATCCAAGTACCAGAGGAAGACCATGGTCAGACATTTCATAAAATTCACTGATTTGAGCCGGGACGAAGTCCTGCACGTTTTTGAACGCTCCGCCGCCCTGAAGGCCGCGCGGGCCCGGGGCGAATACATCCATCCGCACCTGGCCGGGCGCAGCGTGGCCATGCTGTTCAACAAAAACTCCACCCGCACCCGCGTCAGCTTCGAGTGCGGCATCCACGAACTGGGCGGCCACGCGGTGGTGCTGAGCGAAAACCAGACCCAGTTTTCACGCGGGGAGCCTATCTCCCACTCGGCGCGGGTGCTGTCGCGCTTCGTGTCCGCCATAGTCATCAGAACCTATGCCCAGTCCCAGTTGGACGACCTGGCCCGCTTCGGCTCCATCCCCGTCATCAACGCCCTGACCGATGAAGGCCACCCCTGCCAGATTTTGACCGACATCTTCACGGCCACGGAAAAATTCCCCGGCCAGCCGCTGGAAAAAATCAAAATGGCCTGGATTGGCGACGGCAACAACATGGCCAATTCCTGGATTGAGGCCGCCGGGGTGCTGGGCTTCCCCCTCACCCTGGCCTGCCCCGAAGGCTATGAGCCGGACAAAGCCCTCCTGGCCCGGGCCCAGGCGGCCAACCCGGCGGTGAAGCTGGTGCGCGACCCCAGGGAAGCCGCCAAAGGCGCCTGGGCGGTCAACACCGACGTCTGGGCCAGCATGGGCCAGGAAGGCGAAAAAGGGGAGCGGGAAAAAGCCTTCAAGGGCGTGTATATCGTTGATAGCGCCCTCATGGCCCAGGCCGACCCCAAGGCCATTTTCATGCACTGCCTCCCGGCCCACCCCGGCGAGGAAGTCACCGAAGAAGTGCTGGAAAGCCCGGCCTCGGTCATCTTCGATGAAGCCGAGAACCGCCTCCACGCCCAAAAGGGATTGATGGAGTTCCTGCTTCCCAAAATCGCGTAAAGGGCCATATAGCCCCAAAGCGGCTCCCGGCCAGACCGAGGGCCGCTTTTTTCATGTATGCAACAAGGCCAAAAGCTTGACTTGCGCTCCCGGCTACTATATTCTATGAAGGATAATATTTTTCGGGCTGAAATGAACTTCGGCCCGTGAAGGCCGGGCGGCCCCGGCGGCGCAAGGCCTTTTTGGGCCGGGGATGTGACGCGATGGATTTGGGCGCCTTTTTGCCGCCGGGCGGAAATTTTCTCATTAAGATTCAGGCCGGGCCGCCGGGCCGCTCGGGTTCCGCTGGCGACGCGCCCCTTGCGGGGCACGGCTTGGCTGAAGAAATACGGGGCCGGGTTGAAGAGCATCGCGGTCGCCCGTTCTGGCTCGCCTCCGGCCAGATGCTGTGCGGGCAGGTGCTGCGCATTACGGTGGAAATATCCGGCTATGATTTGGGGGACGATGGTTCCCTGACGCCGGGCGGGCCGGGGGCCCTGGCCTATGTGGCGCTTATCGGGCAGGTGAAGAACTGCCGCCTTATCAAGCCCTGGCGGCTGTACGCCTTGCGGCTGAAGCTTCTGGGGCGGGTCTGGCCCTAGCCCCAGTGTTCGCGCCTGTGGGCGAGCCCGCTGTCTGCCTTTGTCTTGGCCATGACGTTTTTGAGCCGAAGTTTGCCCTCTATGTTTTAGGATTCTTACTATGAACTCTTCAACGCCTCCTGTAATCGCTTTTGAACTGGGTGTCGGCGAATTCCGCATTGTCACGCCGGAGGCGGTGTATCAAATAAAAGTCTGCCACGACCTGGTGGAAGCCACCAGAATCGACGACGCGGACGCCAGCGGGCCCGCAGCCGCCCCGTCCCAGGCCACCGAGAGCGGCTCCCCCTCCGGCTCGTTTTACCAGGAAATTTCCGAAGAGCTTTTCGACAAAATCGGTCGCCTGGCCCGCAAGCTCTCCGTCTCCGTTGAGGAACTCCCCGGCCAGTTGGACGCGCCCAACCTGAACGTCACCGACCAGCAGTTGGAGCACGCCAAGGGCCAGCTTGAGGAAATCGTCAAAATCACCGAGCAGGCCTCCATGACCATCATGGACACGGCCGATTCCATTCAGTCCGACATGGACGAATTGCAAAACCAGCTCGGCATCCTGCAAAATCTTGACCTGGTGACTACGCCAGGCGCAGCGGCCCCCGATTCCGCCGGGGCTGCCGCCGCCCCGGCTGCCGCGCCCGGCGGTTCCGGGCTGCCCCCCGCCTTTTTCGAAAAACTCGGCGAACTGCAAAATTTCATTGAATCACGGCTCCACCCCCAGACCGCCGACGCGGCCCCGGCGGCGGAAGCGGCCGCCCCCGCTCCGGCGGAGCCCGAACCGGCCCCCGCCGCCCCCGAAGCACCGGCCACCCAAACCGTGTCCGTGACCCGCTTCGATGTGGACGTGGTGTTCCAGACGCTGTATGAGCTCTGCACCAACGAATCGGTCAAGGATCATATCAAGGCCATGCGGGAAGCCCAGGAAGCGGCTTTCAACATCCCGGCCATTGCCGACCACCTTTCGGAACTGGCCCCCACGGTGGATGAGGAAGACGGCTTTTTCAACTTCCCCATCGCCACCGTCCTCAAAACACTCTACGGGGCCACGGCTTCCGAAGATTTCCGCACCATCCTCAAAAAGATGAACCAAACGGCGGCCAGCATTTTCCTTGATACCGTGCTGCCCATTGAGGGCGAAATCACGGAAGTGGAAGTGCCCCTGGAGGTGAACCTCGAAGCGGAGCCCGAACCGGCCGCGCCGCCTTCGAAGGCGGGCAGAGGCCTGGCTTCCCTGGTGAACCTTGCAGCGGAACCCGACCCGGCCGTAGCCGAGGCCGCCGAAGTTGCGGCCCAGGGCTGTTCGCCGGACGACCTCACGACCATCGCCCAACTGGCCGGGGAGCTTGAACGCCTGGCCTCGTCCCTGGGCCAATACGCCCCGGCGGCCGGGGAAGCCGCTCCGGCGGCGGCGGAAGGCGTTCCGCTCTACACCCCCATCCTGACCCGCGACCGCGACACCATTGTGGCCACGGTGGCCAAGGCCCACAGCCTTATTCAGCAAACCGGGGCCCACCTGACCCGCATCATGGAGGCCCTGTCCTTCCAAGACCTTTCAGGCCAGCGGATCATGAAAGTGGTGACCCTGATCGGCGATGTGCAGATGCAGCTTTTGTCGATTCTGGTGTCGGTGAACACCAAGCTGAAGATACACAAGGAAAGCGGCATCATGGAAGCCCAGGCGGTCACGCCGGAAATGGCCCAGGCGGAAGTGGACAAGGCCCTGGAAAAAGTGTCCGGCCCGTCCGCCTTGAACGGCCCCGGCGCGGAAGCCCGGCTGGATCAGGGCGCGGTCAACGACCTCTTGGCCCAACTCGGTTTTTAGCCCTTTTGAACCCGGCGGAGCCCGCGCCCCGCCGAAGCCGCTGTCTACATTACAAAAATTATGAGAGTACTTTTTGTAATACAATACATAAATATTCCTTGCAAAAATTATATTCATGATTTTTGCAAGGAAGCACTACGTTGCCGCGAGGCCCTCCGGGGCAAGGACAATATTAATGATATATAAACGCCTGGCCTTTCCCCTGCTGATTCTGCCGCTCATTCTCTGCCTGGCCTGCGTGCCCGCGACCACCCGCACGGCCACCGCGCCCCGCTCCGCCGCCTCCGGCCCCCAGGCCGCGCTGGACGCGGCCGACCTGGCCTATGGCCAGGGGCAGTTCCGCGCCGCCGCCGAGCACTATAAAAAATTCCTGTCCCTGGAACCCGACAGCCCGCGTTTGGAGCCGGTGCTGGCCTCGTACGGCCTGGCGGCGGAAAAGGCCGGGCTTTTTGGCGACGCGGCCTCGGCCTATGAGCGGCTGATCCGTGAATTCCCCGGCGGGCGTTTCACCGCCGAGGCCCAGCCCCGGCTGGCCAACGTCTATATGGCCGGGGGCGACGCGGTGCGGGCCGAAAATCTGGCCGCCATGCTCCTGCCCGCTGAAACCGACCCGGCCCGGCGCACCAGTTTGCAGATGACCCTGGCCGACAGTCAATGGCTGCGGGGCCGCTACGCGGAGGCCACGGCCAATTTCCTCACCGCCTGGCGCGGCGCACAGGGCCCGGCCAAGGCCGAGGCCCAGGAGGGCGTGCTGGCCGGTTTGAGCCGCCTGAACCAGGCCTCGCTGGAAGAGGTGCAGCGGCAGTACGGCCAAAATTTTCCGGGGCCCGAGGCCACCTATCTTTTGGCCCGGCTGGCGGCCCAGTCCGGGGACGCGGCCCGCGTGGCCCTCCAGGCCGAGCATTTCGCCCGCTATTTCAACGGCCATCCCCTCATGCCCCAGATGCAGGCCCTGGCCGCCGGGGCGGGGACGGAGGGTTTCGCCGTGCCCGCGCCCGTCTTCGGCCAGGAGTATGACCCCCGCCTGAAAGCCGCGCCGGAAATGGCCCTGCCCACCATTCCCGCCGCCCTGGGCCCCATTGGCGGGCAGGCGGGCGGGGTGAGCATTGTGGCCGTTTTGCCGCTCACCGACAAAAACGCGGCCCAGTACGCCCAGGCCATTGCCTCGGGCCTGGGGCTGGCCTTCAAGACCTTCGCCCCCGGCGGCGGCATAAACCTTTCGGTGCAGGACAGCAAGGGCTCGGAACAGGAAGCGGCCCGGCTGGTAGCCCAGGCGGCGGCCAATCCCCAAGTGCTGGCCGTGGTGGGCCCCTTCACCAGCCGCGAGTCGGGGCTCCCGGCCCGCACCGCCCAGGAAGCGGGCCTGCCGATGATCGTCATCAGCCAGCGCAATGACCTCACCGGCCTTGGCCCCAACATTTTCCGCCTCTTTCTGACCCCCAGGCACCAGGCCGAATCTGTGGCCCGCTATGCCGTGCGGGTGCAGGGCCACCAGCAGCTCGGCATTCTCTACCCCGAGGACAATTACGGGCGGCAAATCCGCAGTTTCTTTGAAAACGAGGTGCGCCGCCTGGGAGCCCAGCTGGCCGCCGCCGACAGTTACGACCCCCAGGCCAAGGACTGGGAGGAAGCCGTGAAAAGGCTCACCGGCGGCAAAGTCAACCGCCGGGTCTCCACCAACTACCAGGCGGAAACCACCTTCACCACCCTCTATATCCCGGACTCCGCCCCCGTGGTGGCCCAGATTATGGCCCAGCTGGCCTTTTACGACGTCACCAAAATGCCCTACCTCGGCTCTTCCCTGTGGCTCAGCCAGTCCCTTCTGGACAGTTCCGCCGCCGATTTCGCCCAGGGCTCGGTTATCCCCGTGGCCTTCAGCGAACTCAGCGGGCGGGAGGAAATCCGCCGCTTCATCAGCGCCTACCAGGCTGCCTATGGCCGGGCCCCCAACCAATACGCGGCCTACGGCTATGACGCGGGCCTGGCCCTCATCCAGGCCCTGGGCCAGGGCGCCGCCACCCGCGACGACCTGCGCCGCCAGTTGAGCCTGGGCAGCGCCGTGCCGGGCGTAACCGGCCCCTTCCGCTTTGACCAGAGCGGCGAGTATGTGGTTGACCCGACCCTCTTGAGCGTTCAGGGGAGAGAATTTATCCTTTTGCGCGAGGCCGGGCCTGGGGCCGGGCGGTGACGAATTTGATGTGACTGAAAGTGTGGCCCGCAAAGGCCCTGATGATATCAATAAACCCCGGCGGGGCCTCAGGGCTTCGCGTACCAATGGAGGCAGACCATGTATCCGATTCTCGATGTCCATGCCCGTGAAATTTTGGATTCCCGGGGCAACCCCACCGTGGAAGTGGAAGTCTGGCTTGAAGACGGCTATTTCGGCCAGGCGATGGTGCCCTCCGGGGCCTCCACCGGCCAGCACGAAGCCTTGGAACTGCGCGACAAAGACCCCAAGCGCTACAACGGCAAAGGGGTGAAAAAAGCGGTGAAAAACGTCAATGAAATCATCGCCCCGGCCATCCTGGGCCTGGACGGCTTCAACCAGGCCGCCCTCGACAAGGCCATGATCAACCTTGACGGCACGGAGAGCAAATCCAAGCTGGGGGCCAACGCCATCCTGGGGGTCTCCATGGCCGTGGCCCGCGCCGCCGCCGAAGCCGCCGGGCTGCCCCTCTACCGCTACCTGGGCGGGGCCAACGCCAAAGAGCTTCCGCGCCCCATGATGAACATCATCAACGGCGGCTCCCACGCCAACAACAGCGTGGACTTTCAGGAATTCATGATTATGCCCCTCTTCGGCGACACCTTCGCCGAGGCCCTGCGCTGCGGCACGGAAGTGTTCCACTCCCTGAAAAAGCTCTTGAACGACGCCGGGCACTCCACCGCCGTGGGCGACGAGGGCGGTTTCGCCCCCAACTTCAAGAGCAACGACGAAGCCCTGGAGTTCATCATCAAAGCCATCAAGGCCGCTGGCTACAAGCCCGGCGACGATGTGGTGATTTGCCTGGACGCGGCCTCCTCGGAATTTTTCGACGCCAAGAAGAAAAAATACGTTTTTGCCAAATCCGACAAAGCGGCCCGGGGCGTGGACGACATGATCGCCCTCTACCAGGCCTGGGCCAAGAAAGACCCCATCCGCTCCATTGAAGACGGCCTGTCGGAAGACGACTGGGCGGGCTGGGGCAAGCTGACGGCAGCCCTGGGCGGCAAAGTCCAGCTGGTGGGGGACGACCTGTTCGTCACCAACACCAAGCGGCTGGCCAAAGGCATCAAGGACGGGGCCGGAAACTCCATCCTCATCAAGCTCAACCAGATAGGCACCGTCACCGAGACCCTGGAAGCCATTGAAATGGCCCACAAGGCCGGGTTCACCGCCGTCATTTCCCACCGCAGCGGCGAAACCGAAGACAGCTTCATCGCCGACCTGGCCGTGGCCACCAATGCGGGGCAAATCAAAACCGGCAGCGCCTCCCGCAGCGAGCGCATTGCCAAATACAACCGCCTCTTGCGCATAGAAGAAGAGCTTGAGAGCGCGGCCGTCATCCACAAACCCTTCTAAATGACCGCCAAGGTCTATAGAGTAGCCAGCGGCGGCTCACGGTGCGCGGCGTTTCGCGCCATGGCCGTGGCCGCCCTGGCTATGTTTTTCGCCAGCCTCGCCTTTCTTCCCATTCCGGCCCTGGCCGCCGGGCGGGAAGAGGCGGCGGCGGCGGCGGCCCGTCCACGACTTGAAAAAAAGCTGGCCGGGCTGAAAGCCCAAGCGGGCGCCCCGGTCTTCTTGCGGATATTCAAAGAAGAATCAACCCTGGAAGTGTGGCTGAAGCCCAAGGGCGCGGGCCGCTATATCCTCTTCAAAAGCTACCCCATCTGCGCTTGGTCGGGCTCCCTGGGGCCCAAAACCAAAGAGGGCGACCGCCAGGCCCCGGAAGGCTTCTACGCCGTGGGCCTCAAGCATCTCAACCCCTACTCGAGCTACCACCTCTCCTTTGACCTCGGCTACCCCAACGCCTATGACAAGGCCCAGGGCTACACCGGCAACCTCTTGATGGTGCATGGCGACTGCCGCTCCGACGGCTGCTACGCCATGACCAATAGCGGCATCGAGGAAATTTACACCCTGGTCAAAGCAGCCCTGGACAACGGCCAGCCCTTTTTCCGGGTGCACTGCTTCCCCTTCAGGCTTACCCCGCAAAACCTGGAACGACACAAAAATAAGACCTGGCGCGGCTTCTGGCGGACGCTGGAGCCGGTCTATACCTATTTTGAAACCAATCATCTGCCCCCGGAGGTCGCCGTTGAAAGCGGCCGTTACCGGATATCGGGCGCGGGCCAATAAAGGAGGCCGGCATGTTTCAAATGTCCATGGCCAGGTTGAGGGATTATGATACCCACCAATAACCGCGAATTAAGCTGGCTGGCCTTTAACGACCGGGTGCTGCAGGAGGCCTGCGACCCTGCCGTGCCCCTGATGCAGCGCCTGCGCTTTTTGGGCATTTTTTCCAGCAACCAGGATGAGTTCATCAAAGTGCGGCTGGCCGGGCTGATCCGCCGGGCCAAATCCCGGCTGAAATGTTCCCGGCGGCTGTCCGGGGGCTATCTTCCGGCGGATTTGCTGGAACTGGTCAGCGCCAAAATTGATAAGAACCAGAAAATTTTCGCCCACATTTACCGGGGCGTCATCAGCGAGATGGAAGAATGCGGCATCCGGGTCATCAATGAGACTGAGCTTTCCGAAGAGCAGCGGCGTTTTTGCCTGGACTATTTCGCCTCGGTGGTGAGCATCCGCCTGGTGCCGTTGATTATCAACAAGGCCAAAGCTTTTCCCGACCTTCTGGACGACCAGATTTACCACGGGGTCAAGATGCAGCGCGGCGGGCGCACCAGTTACGCCATCATCAGGATTCCGGTGTCCAGCGACAGCCCGCGCTTCGTGGAACTGCCCTCCCCGGAAGGCCGCCACGACCTGATAATGGTGGACGACATCATCCGCCTCTGCCTCAACGACGTGTTCTTCATGTTCAGCTATGACCACATCAGCGCCTACACCTTCAAAATCATGCGCGATGCGGAACTGGTGCTGGACGACGACATCTCCACCAGCCTGATGGAAAAGATGGAGGACGGCCTGGACAACCGCCTCAAGGGCCGCCCGGTGCGCATGGTCTATGACGAGCAGATGCCGGAAGATTTATTGCGCCTCCTTTTGGGCAAGCTGAAAATGAACACCGGCCAGTTGGTGGGCAGCACCCGCTATCACATGATGCGCGATTTAATGAATTTCCCCAAAGTGCGGCCCGACCTGGAGGAGCCCAAGTCGCCCCCCCTCCGCCACCCGGACATCGCGCCCTTCACCAGCCTCTTGAAAGTGGTGAGGCAGAAAGATATCCTGCTGAATTACCCCTACCACACCTTCAACCATTTAGTGGATTTCCTGCGCGAGGCGGCCATTGACCCCAAAGTCACCAGCATTTACATCACGCTTTACCGCACCGCCGAGCGCTCCAAGGTCATCAGCACCCTGGCCAATGCGGCCCGCAACGGCAAAAACGTGGTGGCCCTGGTGGAACTCATGGCCCGCTTTGACGAGGAGCAGAACATCAGGAGCGTGGAACGGCTTCAGCAAGCCGGGGTCAAGGTGCTGGACGGCCTGCGCGATTTGAAGGTGCACGGCAAAATTGTGCTGGTGGAGCGGCGCGAAGGCTCCGGCACCCGGGGTTATGTCTACATCGGCACCGGGAATTTCAATGAATCCACGGCCCGGCTTTACAGCGACCTGGGGCTCTTCACCTCCCACCCCGGCCTGGCCGACGACGCCCGCGCCGTGTTCGATTTTTTGCTGAACACCCACAAGCACTTTAGCTGCAAGCACTTGCTGGCCGCGCCCTATTTCATGCGGCCCCAGATAGAGCAGCTCATCAACCGCGAAATACGCAATGCCCGCGCCGGGAAACCGGCCTACATCCACGCCAAGTGCAACACCCTCACCGACGAGCGCATGGTGCGCCTCCTCTACAAAGCCGGGCAGGCCGGGGTGGATATCCGGCTCATCATCCGGGGGGCCTGCTGCTTAATGCCGAGGGTTAAAAAGCAGAGCGAAAACATCGGGGCCGTCAGCATTGTGGACAAATACCTGGAACATACCCGCCTGTTCCTGTTTTGCAACGGCGGGCAGGAAAAGGCCTTCATTTCCAGCGCCGACTGGATGACCCGCAACCTGGACAAGCGGCTGGAAATCGCCGCCCCCATTCTTTCGGAATCCGTGCGGCGCGCCCTGCGCGATTTCTTTGATATTCAGTGGGCGGACAACGTCAAGGCCCGCGATTTGACCGACATGGGCGTGAACACCTACGTTTCGCCCGAGGGCGCGCCGCCTCTCCGGGCCCAGACGGCCGTGTACGACTATTATTTGAAAGCACTGGAAAAGGGGAACGCCAATGCAGGTTGAATCCATCGCCGCCATAGATATCGGCTCCAACGCCATTAGGCTGCTGATAAATAACGTGGAAGATTTTGACGCGAAAAAGGCCGTCAAGAAAAACGCCTACATCCGGGTGCCCGTGCGCCTGGGGGAGGACGTGTTCCAAAGCGGCCGCATCGGCGAGGACAAAATCGGGCGGCTCATGGAAACTATGCGGGCCTTCGTGCACCTCATGCACGTCTTCAACGTCAACGGCTACCGCGCCTGCGCCACCAGCGCCATGCGCGAAGCCGCCAACGGCGCGGAGGTAGTGAAGCTGGTCAAGGAAAAAGCCGGGCTGGACATTGACCTGGTGACCGGGCCGGAAGAGGCCGACCTCATCTACGCCGCCGGGTCGCTGGACGAGGTGATGGACAAGGACAAAAGCTATCTGCATGTGGACGTGGGCGGGGGCTCCACCGAATTGGTGGTCTATTGCGACCACAAGAAGAAAGACGCCTTCTCCTTCCCCATCGGCACCCTGCGCGAACTGGCCGAGGCCGTGAACCCCGCCACCCGCGACGAGCTGAAGAAGACTTTGAAGCTGATTTACGAACGCTACGCGCCGGTGGACATCATCGCCTCGGGCGGCAACATCAACAAAACCCTGAAACTCTTGGGCAAGCGGGACGGCGAAGCGGTGGATTACAATAGCGTGGAAAACTTTTACCGCATCCTGGCCAAACTGAGCATTGAAGAGCGGCTGGAAAAATATAAGATGAATTCCTACCGGGCCGACGTCATCGTCCCGGCGCTGGATATTTTCCTCACCATCGGCGCGGCCTGCAAGGTGAAGAATTACATCATCCCCAAAGTCGGCCTGGTGGACGGCATCATCCGAATGCTCTACAGCGGCCAGATGAAACCCCGCAAAACACCTGATAAGAAGGGCTATTGCTGAGGGGCACGCGGGCTTTGATTGCTCTTGAAATGCCTGGATGAGCGTTGCTTTTCCAAGGATTCAAGGGCCTCCTCGGCCCGTTTATCCCCTACTTTTGCGGCCCAGCGATACCATTTCTCTGCCTCGGCACCATTTTTCGCACCTAGCTGCCCTTCCAAATACATCTTTGTCAGGGTAGCTATGGCATAACTATCTTTTTGCTTCGCCGCCAGCCATAGCCATTTCACGGCTTCCGTTTTGTTCCGTTCCACGCCATCCCCTTTTTGATACATCACTCCAAGCGCATATTGTGCATCAACAACTCCCTGTTCAGCCGCACGCCTGTACCATTCCACCGCTTTCACTTTACTCTGCACACAGCCATATGTAGTCCTGCCGGGACAAATACCTTTATCATGGAACAAGCCCGTATCATACAGTTTCCCAAGGCTAAATTGCGCTTCCGCGTCGCCTTGCTCCGCAGCAAGCCGATACCACTTTGCCGACTCCGAAAAATCCTGCGTGACAATGCCATTACCAAGCCTGTACATAAATCCAAGCTCGCTCATAGCCTTGACATGGCCTTGTTCCGCCGCGAGTTTCACCCATTTTAGCGACTCGGGGCCGTCCCGCCGCCTGCCGTGGTATATGGTTCCAAGCCTATATTGCGCTTCAGCATCTCCTTTTTCTGCCATAGGCGTGAGTACTTGCATTTTTTTCAAGGTATCAAGCCCGACTTTCGCATCATAGAGCCCTTGCTCGGCAGCGAGAGCGTACCATTTCATCGCTTCCGTTGCATCCTCCTGGACTCCCAGATGACCAAGATCGTATATCCAGCCAAGCTCAAGCATCGCCTCAGCGTGGCTCTGGGCTGCGGCGAGTTTGAACCACTTCACCGCTTCGGTGCCATTCTTAGCCTGCCGGTATTTTTTGCCAAGTTCGAATTGCGCCTTCGCATCCCCTTGTTTCGCCGCGAGTTCAAGCTGTCTAAGCGTTTCCACTTCAATGGCCTGGCATTCCTTGGTTGCGGATGACACGTCAATGCGGCTGTCGTGGCCTAAACTACGCGAGTATGGGCATAGCACAAGACGGCCTTCAAGGTCAGTGGCTATTTTAGCGATGATGATTCCTGTATCATCGTTGTGCGCATTGGGGCCGCAACTTGAGAATTTGTATTTGACGATGGCTTTTTCGTGCTGAAAAACCCTATTGCTAAAGGCTTGTAGAATCTGCACGATCGTTGCGGCAGCTACGCCGTTAACGTCGCCTTCATGCACGTCCGTCAAAACAACTTCCGCAATCACATCCGCTTCAGGCGGCGGCTCGGGAATGCTGTCAAAGAAAAGTGATTGTTGATTCCTAGGGTCGCGGCAAGCAAACACTTCCGGCGAAACGAGCAGGAGGTAAAAAGCGAAAGCAATGAGGCCGGGCAATAGTTTGTACATTTTCGTCCCCCTTCAAGCTGTGCGGCAGCAGGTCTATGGTGGCGTTTTCCGGCAAAATATAAGGACAGTATAGCGCAAAGCAGGGCACTGGCGCAAATCGTCCACTGGCACCATTCTAGTACCGCCCCCGCCGTCATACCGGCGAAGGCCGGTATTCATGCCTTTCTCTTCGTGTTGAT
>JAITVE010000267.1 GCA_031285975.1 Candidatus Adiutrix sp.
CTATGCCTTGATCCACAGGGAGTATCGACAGATAGCCCGTACCCCCCAGCCGCCCGTGGCCATACAGGCTTTGCAGCGAGCGCAGCACCGGGATGGAGCGGTCAGACTCGGCCATGACCCGGCTGACGAAATCCGGCCCCGGCAGGTGCAGGGTATCGGCGGGCACGGTTTTGCAGCTATGTTCCAGAAGCGATTTGGCCTCGCGGCCCAGAATCTTCTCCACGTCTTTCATAAAGACCTCCGTGAAATGGGGTGATGATGCGGACGCTAACAAGCAATAGTCAGGTTAAGACCGTCAGCGCTCAAAATAACTTACTCTAAAGCCGCAAAAAACACAAATCATCCGTCAGCCTTTCAAATTTTTTGCCGCCACTTCGCAGGCAATGACCACCGGGTCGTGCACCGGGGCGAAGGGCGGGGCGTAGGCCGTGTCGAGGCCTGACGCTTCCTTGACCGTCATGTTCGTGCTGAGGGCCGCCGCCAGGGTGTTGATGCGCTGGCCGACGCCTTCCAGGGTTCCGCCCATCTGCCCGCCCAGCAGGCGGCCCGTGGCCCGGTCGGCAATGATTATCACCGTCACCGGAGTCGAACCCGGATAATAGCCCGGCTTGGAGTGCTGTTTCACCACGGTTTTCACCGCTTCAGGGAAACCGGCCCGCCGCGCTTCCTCCAGCCCCAGGCCGGTGCGGGCCAGGGCCAGCCCAAAAATTTTCATGATGGAGGTGCCCAAAATGCCGGGGAATTCTTCGGGCTCATCACAAAGGTTGAACCCGGCCACCCGGCCCTGGCGGTTGGCCCCCAAAGCCAGGGCCACCCAGGTCTGCGCCCCGCTCAGCCGGTGGTAGGACTCGGCACAGTCCCCGGCGGCGTAGATGAAGGGGTCTGAAGTCTTTTGAAAGCGGTCAACGCTAATGGCTTGCTTCACCCCCAGGGTGAGCCCGGCGGCGGCGGCCAGTTCCGCGCGGGGGCGCACTCCGGCCCCCACCACCCCCACAGCGGCCGGCACCGCTTCACCCTGGCTGACGGCCACCGTCAGGCCGCCGCTGGGCGCGGGGCTGAGGCCCACGGCGTCGGTCATGCTGCGGAAGGTCAGGCCGGGGCGGCTTAAGGCCTGGGCGGCCAGGGCTTGCAGTTCCTCCTCAAAAATCGGGGCGGGCTGGCGGCCCAACAGGGTGACTTCCAGCCCGGCTTCCACCATGTTTTCAGCCACTTCCAGGCCGATGTACCCGGCCCCCACCACCACCGCGCTCTTGGCTTTGCCCATGGCGCGGCGGATATTTTCCGCGTCGTCCAGACTGCGCAGGTAGAAAAGCCCCGCCGGGCCCGGCTCCAGGCCGGTCGGCATCAGGGCCTCGGCCCCGGTGGCCAAAAGCAGCCGGTCATAGGCCTCGTCGCGGCTCTGGCCCGTGGCCAAATCCTTGACAGTAATAGACTTGCGGGCCGGGTTCACCGCCGTGACCAAATGCCCGGTGTGGACTGGGATGCCCCGCTCCCGCGCGAATTGTTCCGGCGTGAGGGTGACGAGCTGGTCGATTTCCCTCACCACCCCGCCCAGATAATAGGGGGTGCCGCAGAGGGCATAGGAGGTGCGCTGCCCGGCCTCGAAAACTTCCACGGCCCAGGACGGCTGGCGGCGTCTGATCTGGCTGGCGGCGCTCATACCGGCGGCGTCGCCGCCCACTATCAATATTCTCATATTTTTCTCCTGTGTTTTTAAAGGTTGTCGCTAACCGAAAAGAAAAAAATTCGGTTGCTATCGGCAAAGATGAAATATTCGGCTGAGGCTCGGCCTTTTGCGGGCCGAATGAAAGGCTGAACGGGTGAGGTTTTTTTTTGTCGGCCAAGCCGCCGCAAAAGGCAGGGCGGCTTGGCCCTGAGGCAATGAAGACAGCCAAAGGGGCACGGCCCTCTGTTTAGAAAGGCAGAATGTTGGGGATGAGGTCAGGCAGCAGGGTGGGGCCCACGAAAACCACGGCGGCCAGCAGAACCACGATGAACAGCAGGCCCAGCACCGATTTTCT
This sequence comes from Candidatus Adiutrix sp., assembly GCA_031285975.1. Classification (GTDB taxonomy): domain Bacteria; phylum Desulfobacterota; class Desulfarculia; order Adiutricales; family Adiutricaceae; genus Adiutrix. The sequence goes on from JAITVE010000267.1 coordinate 2,022, forward strand.
CGAACCGCCGCCGCCGCTCTTGGCCGGTTTCGGGGCCCCGACGGGCTTGCCTTTGCGGAGCGGCTTTATCACAAATTTTTTCCCGCACTCCTGGCAGCGGATGCGCATACTGTTGGACACCGGCGGAATTTCAGCGGTAAATTTGCACTTGGGGCAGACCACGGTTTGGGTGGCCACCGGCGAAGTCTGGCCGGGCTGGGGCGCGCCAATGGGCGAAGCCGCCGCCGGGGAGGCCCCGTAGCGCGGAGCCTGATCCTGGAAGGCCGTATCAAAGGGCTGGCCGAACTGCGGCTGCTGCCCGCCGAACTGCTGCCCGCCGAATTGCGGCTGCTGGCCGCCGAACTGCTGTCCCCCAAACTGGGGCTGCTGCCCGCCGAATTGCGGCTGTTGCATGGGCGGGGCCTGGCCAAAGCCCGGCTGGCCGCCGAACTGCGGCTGTTCCGCGCCAAAGGCGGGCTGGCCCTGGGGAGCCTGGCCGTATTGCGGAAAGCCGCCCGCCGGGGGCGGGGCCGGGTATTGCGTGAGATCGGCCGCCGGGAACTGCGGGGCCGCCGGGTTCGGCGCGGCAAACTGGGCCTCCGCCGGGGGGGCGGGGGGCGGGGGGAGCGGGGCTTCCTCCAAAACCGTCATCAGGAAATATTTCTGGCACACCTTGCACTGAGCGGTCTGGCCAATATATTCATCGGACATATTGTAAATTTTGCCGCAATGCTCGCATCTGGTCTTAATCTTCATGTACGTTTCCCGGCCTCTCTAAAAAATAGTCTCTTGACGAGCGCCCATTTCTCCATTATAACTCATTAAGCTGTGCTTAACAATGATTTTGAGGTTTTTTCATGATACAAACCATAAAAAATATCCCCCGCCGGGTGGTCAACGCTTCCCGCTATTCCTGGGACGGCCTGCGGAGCGCCTGGGCCAAAGAGGAAGCCGTGCGGCTGGAACTCCTGGCCTTCGTCATCCTGGCCGCAGCCCTCGTGTTCGTGCCCTGGCCCCTGTGGAAAAAGCTGGCCCTGGCGGCCATTTTCGTCATCATCCCCCTCACCGAGATGCTCAACTCCGCCATCGAGGACTTGTGCGACCTGGTCTCCCCGGAATTCCAGCCCCTCATTAAAAGCTCCAAAGACAAAGGCTCCGCCGCCGTGCTCCTGGCCATCTTCGTCAACATCCTGGCCCTGGCGGCCCTGATTGCGCTGTAACGGCGGGATAGTTATATTGTAAGGTACCCACCTCGTCCGTCCCCCCGGCGAAGGCCGGGGCCCATGCCTTATTTCTTGGCGCCGTATTACATCCCCCGCCACTCCCCCGCCGCCGTCATACCAACGAAAGCCGGTATCCATTCCTAGTGGAGCAACTTCTCGCCACACTCTCCGTCCCCCCACATCGTCATTCCTGCGGAGGCAGGAATCCATTTCCAGTAGAGTATGGTGTTTACCGAGCAAGCCTCTGCCGCGCTCTTCTTCCGTCCCCCGGGTCATTGATTCAGAGGGCGGTGTGCGCTGAGGCCTTCAGCTTCTCGTGCTCGCGGTAGCGGGGGTACAGCATTGCGCCCAGAAAGCAGTAGAATGAGAAAAACGGCAACGCAGGGTTTAGGTAGAGGCTGAAGCCGTTGTGTGAGAAATACGCGGAGGCTGAATACAGAACTGCCATCATAACCACATTCGCGGCGCAGGCAAAAGGCAGAATTTTAGTGCGCCGCCGCCAAATTTGAATGCCTTGAAGAATATTGACGCACACCACAATTTTGAATAACAGCGTGGCGAAATCAAAGGCGCGGTCGGCTCGTATTCTGTTGAGCCGGTCTTTAGGGTTGTCGAGTTGCCTCCATATAATTGTCCCGAGGTTCAGGAAAGTGTGCGTATAGGGACGAGGCCGTATCTCTGGAACGGCGGTTTCCGCAACAGGCAGACTGTTATATATTTCGTGAAGGCGGTCAAAAACTCGGTAATACGCTAAG
>JAITVE010000269.1 GCA_031285975.1 Candidatus Adiutrix sp.
AGGAAGCCAGTTCCGAGGATTTGGCCGAACAGCGGACAAAAACCTGGCGCGGGCGGCGGCTGACCATCAAAATTTCCACGCCCACCACTGAAACAGGCCCCATCTGGCGGGCCTTCAGCGAAGAGGCCCACGCCCGCTTCGACTGGTGGGTGGTCTGTCCCGAATGCGGCAGGCCGCAACTGATGAAATTCGACAACATCCGCTGGCCGGAGGATGAGCGCGACCCGGAAATAGTGTTGCGGGACGACCTGGCCCGCTACCAGTGTGAGCATTGCCCGGCCCGCTGGGACGACGCCGCCCGCGACCAGGCCGTGCGCCGGGGCCAGTGGATTGAGCGGGAATCCAAGTTGGAGATGCTCACCCACCTGAAAACCCACAAGCTGAGTAAAATCGGTTTTCACATCCCGGCCTGGATCAGCCATTTCGTCTCGCTGTCGGAAGTGGCCCACGCTTTCCTGCGCTGGAACAAGACCGGCCGCCTGAACGATTTGAAAAATTTCATGAACCAGGTCAAGGCCGAGCCATGGAAGGAACAATTCAGCCAGCGGGAAGACGACGCCGTCCTGGCCTTGTGCGACACCCGGCCACGCGGCGTTGTTCCAACGCCGGAAGAGCACGACGATCCCCAGCGGCAGCGGCCGCCCATTGCCGCGCTCCTGGCCTCGGTGGATACCCAGGGCCGTTACTTCTGCTATGCCATCCGGGCTTTCGCCTACGGCTCTTCCGAGGAAAGCTGGCTGGTTCAGGCTGGGACAGTGCCGGACTTCGACGACCTGGTGAGGCTGTTTTGGAAGAGCACATACAAGGACGGTCTGGGCCGGGAGCACCGGGTGCGCAGCGTCATCATCGACGCCATGGGCACTCGAACCAAGAAGGTCTATGAATTCTGCGTCCAGCACCGGGGCCGCATTGTGCCGTACCAAGGGGTTGACCGGCTGAGAGTCCCCATTCAGCATTCGTCGCTGGAATACTATCCTGACGACCGGGGCAACAAGGTCAGGATACCCGCCGGGCTGACCCTTCACCGGGTGGACACCAAATTTTTCAAGGACGACCTGGCCGCCCGGCTGTCCATCGCCCCGGACGACCCAGGCGCGTTCCATCTGCATTCGAATGAGAAAAAGGAACTCGACGGTTACGCCCGCGAGATGTGCGCCGAGGTTTGGTCGGATGAGAAAGACGGTTGGATCAACCCCCACGGCCGCCCCAACCACTTTTGGGACTGCGAGGTGATGATCCAGGCCCTGGCCTATCAGCTCAATATTCGCAACTGGAAAATGCCGGAACAGATGCAGCATCAATCAAAGCCCGCCGGGCCGCCCGCGCCGCTTCGCGGCCGCCCGATGTCCGCCGGAGAACGTATAGCCGCCGCAAGGAGATGAACATGGAAAAGCGCCTTAACTGGAAACAAGCCTGCGATATTCTCGGCTGCGGAAAAACCAAATTTTACCGCTTAATTCGAGACAAAAAACTTCCCGCGTATAGAGCCGGTATGAAAGGCATATGGGTCAAGGAAGACGATGTGTTTCGCCTGATTGAAACCCTTGAATCGGTCGATGATGCGGACTTGATGTAAATATTTTGTGCGTTTGGTTCTTTTGGTTCCGTTGTTCCCCCACTTGCCGTAAAACTTCTGCTACGTTCAAGGCATGGGAACTTCTATCTGGACAAAGGCGGAACTGACCGCCGCTATCGCCGAGTGGAAGGCCGCCTACCGGGCGGCCTCCAGCGGCCGTTCCTATACCATCGAAGGGCGCACCCTCACCCGCTATGATCTGGACGACATCCGCGCCCAGCTTGACTACCTGAGCAAGGAACTCGACAAGGCCAGCGGCCACGGCGGGCCTTTCTTTGTTCAGGCGAGGCCCCGGCGATGACTGGCCTCTTGAATCATCTGGGGCGGCCCTTGGCCCAGGAGCGCGTGGCCGGGCCGTCGCGGGAGTCGGGGGCCTATCGCGGCAGTATCAACAACTACCGCCCCCACCGCACCATCTCCCGCGACGGCGAAACCCGCGAACGCACCCTCACCCAGGATCGGGCGCAAGACCTGTATGCCAACGATTTCGCTGCCCGCTCGGCGGTGGACGCCATTTCGGTCAACGCTGTGGGCACCGGCCTGACTCCGCAGCCGCGCCTTCCGTATAAAAGGCTTGGCATCACCGAAGAGCAAGCCGCCGAGGTCAAGGAAGCGATGGAGTGGGCCTGGGCCGAATGGACTACCCAGGCCCATGCCGCCGGAACCATGCACTTTGAGGATTTGCAGTTGTCCGGCATCAAGTCCATGCTCCGCTTGGGCGAACTTCTGCATGTGCCGGTGATGGAAGATATCGACCAGGACGGCTCCCGCACTTTCAGCCTGGCCATTCAGCCGCTCTCCCCGCGCCGCCTGCGCACGCCTTCGGACAAGACCACCGACCCGTCCATCCGCGACGGCGTACACCTTTCGCCCACCGGCAAGCCCTTGGGTTATTGGGTGGCCGCGCCCAGCCCGACCTTGTATTCCGGCATTGACTGCGGCGGCTTTTCCAGCGTGCTGACTTCGGAACACTTCCGCTACCTCCCGGCCCGCGTGGCTCACCGCCCTGGCGTTTTGCACCTGTTCCGCCAGGATGAGGAAGAGCAGGTGCGCGGCGTCTCCACCCTATCCACTGGCGTGAAATTGTTTCGCAACCTTTCCGATAGCATTGATTTTGAACTGCTGGCCCAGGTTGTCGCCGCCAGCTTCCCCGTTTTTATCGGCATGGAAGGCGGGCAGTCGGGTATGCCGGAGGCCGTCCGTGAACAGTACGGGCTTCCCGAGTCGGACAAACCGGCGGAAAAGCGGTACTACCAGACGGTCGATCCGGGTGTGATGATGTATGGCAATCCCGGAGAAAAGCCGGAAGTGCTGGAAAGCAAACGGCCCAACAGCAATTTCATGAATTTTGTGGAACTGGTTCTGCGGGCCCAGGGCGCGGCTTCGGGCATTTCGTATGAAACCATGATCCGGGATTTTTCCAAAAGCAATTATTCCAGCGCCCGCGCCGCCTTAAATGAGGATTGGAAAACGTTCCTCATTTACCGCAAGCACTTTGCCCGCCTGTATTGCCAGCCCATCTGGAACATGGTCATGGAAGAGGCCTGGCTCCGGGGCAAAATAGTGCTGCCCAAAGGTGCGCCGGATTTTTACGAAAGCCGCTTTTTGTGGTGCAACTGTTACTGGTACGGGCCTTCGCGGGGCTATGTTGACCCGGTCAAAGAGGTTCAGGCCAATGTGCTGGCCATTCAAAACCGGCTGATGACCCGCCACGAACACTTTGCCCAATACGGCAGCGACTTCAGCGAGTCCATGGACACCATTGAATCCGAAGAAAAACGCCTAGCGGCCATGCCGCAAGCAGCCTCGGCCATGACGGCTAAAAAACCCGGCCTCGCCACTATGGAGAACGATAATGCCGCTGACTGAAAGACTGTGGGCGCTGCCTCCGGCCCTGGCCCAAAATGTTCTCGTCGAACTGGACAGGCATCTGCGCACGCCGGAAGGCGAGGCGGGGCAACGTCTTCCACGTGCGGCTCTTGGCTCCGCCGGGCGGAGTGACCAGGCCGACAAAGGCTACATCGTTAAAAACCGCGTGGCCGTCATCAACGTCAGCGGGCCTATCACCCGGCGGGCTATGTATTCCTGGTGGAGCAACGAACGGGTGACCGTCGGGCAGGATTTTATCCTCTCGGCCGTGGAAACCGCCCTGGCCGACAGCTCGGTGCGGAGCATTTTATTGAATATCAACAGCCCTGGCGGAGTGGTGGCTGGGACTAAGGAACTGGCCGACCGCGTGGCCGAGGCAGCGAAAATAAAACCCATGGCCGCCTATGCCGATGGCTGGATAGCCTCGGCGGCTATGTGGCTGGCCTCGGCCACGGGCCGGGTGCTGGCCCCGGTCACGGCCCAGGTGGGCAGCATCGGGGTCATTCTGGTGCACGCCGACTTTTCAAAGTGGAATGAGAAGGTCGGGGTCAGCTACAGCTACATCACCGGCGGCCGCTTCAAGGCTGCCGGGAATGAAAACACTCCCCTGTCCGATGAGGATCGGGCCCTGTTCCAAAACCAGGTCAGCGAGATACACAAAATATTCAAGGCCGACGTCGTGCACCACCTCAGCGTAAAAGCCCCGGAAGAGGAGTGGGCCGAAGGGCAAATGCTGATGGCCGAAGAGGCGCGGGCCCTCGGCCTGGTCGATGTCATAGTGCGGGATGTGGATTCCGCCGTCACTTTATTGAGCCAGGAGGCGAATATGGATTATCAGACTCTGGCCGCCCAGCATCCCGATTTGCTGGCGGAAATTGAAACCAAGGCCAAGGCGGGCGCTCTGGCCGAGGCCGAAACCAAGGCCCAGGCGGGCATCAGCGAAGCACGGGCACAGCTTATGGCCATGGTCAAGGCCGTGGCCGGTGAGGATGTCAGTGCGAAAATAGCGCGGCTGGCGGAAGCGGGCATCAGCCCGGCCCAACTTGAGGCGGTGTTGGGGGCCATGCCCCCGGCGGCCAGTGCGCCGGACACCAAACAGGCTATTCTCCAAGGCCTTCAGGCCGCCACCCCGGCGGCGGTGCCCGGTGGGCTACCCCCGGCCGCATCTTCCACGCCGGGCAACCGGCTCATCGCCGACGCGGAACGCCGCGCCGTAGCCAAAGCGTAAGGAGATAATCATGCCTCTGCGCTCGTATACTGAAGATGGGGCGTCAACTCTGTCCAGCGTCCTGCTGGTGGAAGTCAACCCCCGCTGGTGCCGCGAGAATATCACCCTGGCTCCGACGGAAATGGATTTGCCGATAGGCATGGTATTGGTCAAAACCGCTGACGGCGATTACGTACCCTACCTGGCCAGTGAGGAAAACACCGAGGCCTCGGCGGTGCTCATTACCGACGCAACGGCTTCCGACGAACAGCAGCCCGCTGTGGCCGTGAAGCGCGGGGCCGTGGTCAATCATGGAAACCTCCTCTTTCTGGAGCCCGTTACCGAGGAACAGCAAGCCGTTGCCCTGGAGCAGTTGACTGCCCTGGGCATTGTCCCGCAGGAGTAAAGCATGAGCCAGATAACCCATCCCAATCTTTTTACTGTTGCCGAACTGACGACAGCCGTCAACAAGCTGCCGCTCATGCCATTGCGCCTGTCCGGTTTATTTAAACAGACCGGCGTGCGCACCACCGCCGTGGCCCTGGATATCCAGCAGGGCCGCATTGTGCTGGTTCAAAATACGGATCGCCGCAGTAACCCCGAACACTTGGGCGGGCGAGGTTCGACCCGCAGCACCAAAATGCTTCAGGCAGCCCACCTGCCCCTGGCCGACACCATTTTGCCGGACGATATTCAGGATGTGCGCGACTTCGGCAGCGCCGAGCCCATGGGCCCGGAGACCGTCATCAATGACCGTTTGCAAACCCTGAAAAACTCGGTGGAAATGACCGTTGAACATCATCGTCTCGGCGCGGTCAAAGGCGTGGTCTACGATGCCGACGGCTCCACCGTGCTGCACAACCTGTATAACATTTTCGGCGTTCCCAAAAAAACCGTTGATATCGCCTTTCCCGACAACGTGCCGATTAAGACCAACCCGCTGCTGAAAGCCATTCTGGACGGCAAACGTCACGCCGAGCAGAAATGCGGCGGCCTGCCCATCACCCGTTTTGAGGCCCTGGTTGGTTCCGACTTTTACGACGCTCTCACCGGCCATGAACTGGTGCGGGAAGCCTTTGAACTGTGGCAGGCCAACCAGCAGAACTGGGGGGACAACGATTATCGCCGCCGCGGTTTTACTTACGGCGGCGTCACCTGGATAGAGGCCTCGGAAGTGGTCAATGGTCGCCCCGTCGTGGAGAAGAGCAAGGCCCACATGTACCCTGTCGCTCCGGGCGTTTTCGAAACCTTCTATGCCCCGGCCAATTGGATGGAAACAGTCAACACTGTCGGCCTTCCTTTCTACGCCCAGATGTGGGCCCGCGATGGCCAGCGGGGCTACGAACTGGAAGCGCAGAGCAACCCCTTATGCGTCTGCACTTTCCCGGAGACGCTGGTGGAGTTCACGGCGAAATGACGGCTTTCAGGGACATGCTCCAGCGGGACGCCGAACGGGTTTTCACCAACCCGAATGAATTCGGCGAAGCGGCGACCATCAACGGCGTTGCCGTTCAGGTGGTCATCAGCGGCCGCAAAAGCGAAACCGCTGAACGGGAGGACGACCGGCCGGGGGTGGTCTTTGAATCTGCCGTCCTCAACTACCCGACCGGGAAGCTGCCGCTGCCGCGGGCCAACCGCGAAATCGACTGGAACGGGGACAAGTGGATGGTTCTGAGCGCGGCTGACAACAACGGCCTTCACCGCCTGGAGATTTACAGGGAGCGTTCCTGATGCTGAGTATTCACCTTGACCCGGATGAAAAGACCATGAAGAACATCATGAGCCGCATCGCCCACCTGGAAAAAGCCGGGGCCAAGGCCTGTGCCCAGGCCATCAATAAAACGTTGATAGAAGTGCGGCGGGAGGCGGTGAAGCTGGCTCAGGAACGCTACACGGCCAAAGCCGGAGACCTCTCCCGCAAGGCCAAACTGGAAAGGGCCAAGGCTGGCAGCCTTTTTGGCCAGTTGAAAGTTACCGGAAAGCGCGGCCTGAGCCTGCGCAACTTCAAGGCCCAGCCCAACCAGCCGGGGCCGAAGCGTCCCCCGGAAGGGGCCTCGGTGCAGGTGCTCAAGCAGGGGGCCCGCAAACATCCCCGCGTGGATGGGAAAAAGGCCTTCATCGCCACCGGCAAAAACGGCAACACCCTGATGTTCGTCCGGCTGCGGAAGGGCTCAAGCGGCCTGAAGCCGCTGTACGGCCCCCACCCCATTCTGGCCCTGTATCAGGAAGAGACCGGCCGGGAACTGGAACGCCTGGCCGAGCGGCTGGTGCCCATCAATCTGGCCGAGGCCGTGGACAACGCCCTGGCCGCTTCCGGCAAGTGAGGATTGTATGCGGGCCCATCAACTGCTTGTGGATTTGAAAAACTTTGTGGAATCCTCCCTGGCTGATTTCGCCCTGCCGAACCCGGCCACGGGTCAGCCGGAAATGGGCCGTGCCCGGTGCTTTCTCGGCAACGTGCCGGATGACGACCAAACCGCGCTGCCGGAACGCTTTCCCTTTGTCGTTATTCGCTGGGTGGAAGGCGAGGACGCGGAAGATGGCGACGCCCTTGAAGAGGCGGCCCTCATCTTCGGCGTCTATTCCCCTGCCGGGGCTGACGAAGCGGAATTGCTGACCGCCGCCCTGTTGGATCATATGCGGCGGGCGTTGATGGCGTTGCGTATTTTGGGCAATGTATTTGACCTGATTTTGCCGTTGAAATCCGCCAAGCCCGATCCGGAAAAGCGGCAGCACAATTACCACATGGCCACCATTATTACCCGCTGGCGGCACCTCACGCCCCGCCGCCCTTTAAATCAAGGAGACTTTGATGACGGACAATATTAATGCCGCCACGGCTGAAAAGGAAAAGCCCAAAAGCCGGGTTCAGGAAAAACCCCTCCCGCGCCAGGCCTTGATGTATGTCGGCCCCAACCGGCCCTATGAACTGCCGCTGATGCGCAACCAGGTAATCAAAGGCTCCGCTCCGCCGCCCTTTTGCGCGGAACTGGCCAAGGGCAAGCCGCACTTCGCCGCCTGCTTCATCCGCATCCAGGAAGCCGGAACGGCCCTGGCCGCCTTGCGCGACCCGAAATCCGATATCAGCCGCGCAGCGGCCAAGATCGCAGATGAAACAGCCGCGCAGCTCAAAGCCGCCCAGGGAGGTCAATAATGGCTACCGGATACAAACACGGAGTCTACACCAGGGAAGTCCCCACCAGCATTTTACCCGCCCGCACGGTGATGACCAACCTGCCGTTCGTGGTGGGCACCGCGCCGGTAGATACCCTGGACGCGGAAAAGCCCCGCTACATCAACGAGCCCCGGCTCTACTACAGCTACGCCGAGTTCGTCGGGGAAATGGGCTGGTCTGAGGACTGGGACAAATATACCCTCTGCGAATTCGCCCAGGCCTACACCAGCCTCTACACCTCCGCGCCTTTTATCGTGGTCAACGTCTTTGACCCCGAGGTTCATCAGACCGACGGCGAGCCCGACCCCACGCTGGTGGACAGCCTGGATGTCATCGGCGGCGTTGACCCGGACACTTTGGAGCCCACCGGCCTGGAACTGATTCACCAAGTTTTCCCCCGCTTTCGCCAGGTGCCGGGCTGCATTCTGGCCCCGAAATTCAGCGCCGACCCGGCGGTGGCCGTCACCATGGGCGCGAAGACTGAAAACATCAACGGGCTGTTCCAGTGCATAGCCCTTGCCGATGTCAGCATCGATGAGGTGCCGCTTTACACCGAAGTGCCGGGCTATAAAAACGCCAACAACCTCACCAATAAGAACCTGTTTTTGTGCTGGCCCAAAGTTGCCCTGGGCGAACGGGTATACCACCTCTCCAGCCATTTGGCCGGGGTTATGTCCACTGTGGATGACGATGCGGGCGGCACGCCCCAGGTTTCGCCGTCCAACAAGCAGGCGCAAATCACCCGGGCCGTGGGCAAAGACGGCAAGGAACTGTGGCTGGGCCTGGATCAGAACAACTTCCTCAACGGCGAAGGCGTGGTCACGGTTTCCAATTTCGACGGCGGCTGGAAATTCTGGGGCAACCGCACCGCCTGCTACCCCTCCGTCACCGATCCCAAGGACGCCTTCATCCCTATTCGCCGCTTTTTCAACTGGTATCAGAATACCTTTATACT
>JAITVE010000040.1 GCA_031285975.1 Candidatus Adiutrix sp.
CGAGGGCTACCGGCGTCATAGTCGCCGCCGGGGGCGGAGTCGGCCGCACAGGCGGAGCCTGGGTGCGGGCCGGGGCAACGGGGGCCTGGACGGGCGGAGCCTGAGTCCGCGCCGGAGCCGGAGCCTGAACAGGCGCGGCCTGAACAGGAGGAGCCTGCGTCCGCGCCGGGGCGGCCGGGGGCGGGCTCATAAAATCGTCCAGCCGGGGCGCGGGGGCTGCCGGGGCGGCGGGCACGGAAAAATTCGCCGGGGCGATGTCGTCATCGTCGTCAACAGCGGCCCGGGCCGGGAAGCCCACCGGGGCGATGTCGTCGTCGTCATCCACGGCGGGGAAAAGATCAACCGTCGCCGCCGGGGCGGCCGGGGCCGCGCCGAAAGCCGGGGGCGCCCCGAAGGCCGGGGCCGGGGCCGGGGCCATGCCGCCGCCCAGCACCGGCTCGGCGAAGACGGCCCGCTGGCTGGATATCTGGAAAAAATTCACCTGGCCGGGAGAAGGAATAGTGAGGTTCAGAATCCGGCGGATGGCGACTAAATCTTTACGGCATTTGGGGCACTTGAGACTGTGGTCAAAGCTGTTGTAGCCGCATTTGGGACAACGCATCTGGTCCTCCGAGTTTTCCCGTCCGTTCAGGTGGGACGCGTAACTATTATTCTTTATTGCAAAAGTACAGGGCTCCAGCCCACAGATATACCGATAGTTTCATATACCTATCAGCAATATAGTATAATTATGCTTAAAAGGAAACAATTTTCTCACACTAAACGAAAAAAAATTTCCGGGGGTCTCTGAAACGCTCTTTATATATTGACGGACGGGGCGTTTTAAGGTAATCATATTCCTTTCAGGTAAAGCCGTTTACCGACTTTTTTCCGCGTTATTCTTTTAAGAGGAGAGGGAACATGCGCAAATTTTTAGCCGCTTTGGCCGTGATGGTGATGGCCCTGGGGTCCAGCCTGGCAATGGCCCAGGACAACAAAGAACCTTTGAAGATAGGCTACGGCGGGGCCCTTTTGGGGAACCTGGCTTCCTATGGCCTGTCCAGCTTTTACGGCCTGGAATACGTGGTGCTGAAAGCCAACCAGTCCGGCGGGCTTTTGGGCCGCCAGATTGAAATTGTGCGCGAAGACGACGGCTGCGACCCGGCCATGGCTTCCAGCGCCGCCGCCAAGCTGGCGGGCGCGGGCATTAAAACCGCTCTCGGCCACACCTGCTCCGGGGCCACGGCCAGCGCCCTGTCCGCCTATAACAACGGCGTGCTCGTGATCTCCGCCTCGGCCACCGAAGTGAGTTTAACCGAAACCGGCGACAACCCCTATTTCTTCCGCACCATCATGCGTGACGACGCGCAGGCCGTGTTGCAGGTGGAATTCGTCAAAAAACGCGGCTTCAAAAAAGTGGCCATTCTGCATGACAAGGGCGACTATGGCAAAGCCCTGGCCGACCGCGCCAAAGCCGCCTTTGACGAGGACAAGGAAAGCGGCGTGGAAGTGGTGGTTTTCGAAGGCGTGACCACCGGCCAGGTCTCCTATGACGCGGTGGTTTCGAAGCTGAAAAGCTCCGGCGCGGAAGCGCTCTTGTGGGGCGGCTATTACAGCGACGCCTCCAAGCTGGTCACCCAGATGCGGGCCAAGCAGGTCAACACCCTGGTGGTGGGCGGCGACGGCCTGAAGAACGAAGGCTATGTGAAAATGGCCGGCCCCGCCGCCGAGGGCACCTTCGCCACCGGCCCGGCCGACATCTCCACGGCCAAAAATCCCCCGGCGGCCATCACGGAAGCTATTGCCGACCACGAAAAGCGCCATCCCGGCACGGAAATCGGCCCGTACTTCTTCTACAGCATCGCCGCCGCCCAGGCCCTGTTCTCGGCCATTGAAAAAGCCGGCGACCCGAACGACCTGGAAGCCATCAAAAAGCACCTCCAGGAAGACACCGTGGAAACGGCCATGGGCCCCGTGCGCTTTGACGCCAAGGGCGACATCATCGGTTCCCAGGCCGTTATGTATGAGATTAAAGACGGCAATTTCGTAGAGGTCGAACTCTAATTCATCATCGCCCCTCGCGGGCTTTGCCCCTAAAGGCGGCGGATCGAAAGGCCCTCCAGTCTTTCGGCTCCGCCGCCGTGGATTTTTCCCCCGCCCCGAATTTTTCGGGACTGCGGCGGGTTTTCGCCTCACCCCGGATTTTTCGGGATGTTTGGATACCCCTTATGGAACTCTTTCGTGACCTTTTCATCAGCGGCCTGACCAAAGGCAGCATTTATGCCCTCATCGCCCTCGGCTACACGATGGTTTATGGGATTATCGCCCTGATCAATTTCGCCCACGGCGAGATTTATATGATCGGCGCCTTCACCTCCCTTATCGCGGCCATGGTGCTGAGCCAGCTGGGCATGGCCGGGTGGGGACTCTTGCTCTCCGTCGGCGTGGTGGCCGTGCTCTACTCGGCCATGTACGGCTGGACGGTGGAGAAAATCGCCTACAAGCCCCTCCGGGACGCGTCCCGCCTGGCGCCGCTTATCAGCGCCATCGGCATGTCGATTTTCCTGCAAAACTACGTGCAGCTGGTGCAGAGCCCCAACTTCCTGATTTTCAACAACATTGTGCCTGACATCGGCTTTCTGGAGCCGGTTTCCCATATCGTGAACAAAACCCAGTTCGTCATCTGGGTCACCACGGCCCTTTTGATGGCCGCGCTGACCTTCATCATCAAATGCACCCGCATGGGCATGGCCATGCGGGCCGTGGCCCAGGACAGGGACATGGCCCGCCTCACCGGGGTCAACATCGACCGGGTCATCTCCACCACCTTTGTGCTGGGCTCGGCCCTGGCCGCCGTGGGGGGCCTCTTGATCGGCTGCTACATGCAGCAGGTGGATTTTTACATCGGCTTTCTGGCCGGGATGAAAGCCTTCACCGCCGCCGTGCTGGGGGGCATCGGCAGCATTCCCGGCGCGGTGCTGGGGGCCCTGGTGCTGGGCTTTTCCGAGAGCTTTGCCGCCGGGTATATTTCCAGCGACTATGAAGACGTGGTGGCCTTCGTGCTGCTGATCGTCATCCTCATCGTCCGCCCCGGCGGCCTGATGGGCGAAAGCCAAACGCAGAAAGTGTAAACGGACTACTCGTAGTCTTTTGAATATAGTAAGGATTTTTTGATGAGCGACAATACCCATAACGGCGAGGGTTTTCACTTGGGGCGGGAGCTAAAGGCTTCCCTCCTGGCCGCCCTTTGGCTGGTGCTTCTTACCTGCCCTTTGGTGGCCTTTCAGATAAACGCGGCCGACGGCGGCCTTATCTACCGTTGGCCTTTGCTGATATACGTGGCGGCGGGCGGCTTTGTGCTTTCCGGCTTGTGGCGCTTTCTTTTGGCGCGGCGGGATATGATACGCCAGAGCAAGGCCCAGGCCGAGTTTGACGGCCCGGCCCCCGGCGCCAAGCGCGGCCCGGCCACCACCTGGGTGGACGTGGTGCTGTCTTCCCGCTACCGCGCCCAAGGGCTGGCCGTGGTGCTCCTGGCCCTGATTTCCATCCCCTTCTGGGCCTCGCCGTACACCGTCAATATCATGATTACGGCCTTCATCTATATTGCTTTGGGCCTGGGCCTGAACATTGTGGTGGGGGTCAGCGGGCTGCTGAACTTGGGCTACGTGGCCTTCTACGCCATTGGGGCCTATACCTACGCCCTCCTGAACCATTATTTCGGCCTCGGCTTCTGGATTTGCCTGCCCCTGGGGGCCTTGACGGCCACCATTCTGGGCCTGGTGCTGGGCTTCCCGGTGCTGCGTCTGCGGGGGGATTACCTGGCTATCGTCACCCTGGGTTTCGGCGAAATTGTGCGCCTGGTGCTCACCAATATGGACGTGACCCGCGGGCCGCAGGGCATCCGCAACATCAAGCCGCCGAGCTTCTTCGGCATTGACCTCAACGCCTCGGTCAAGCCCGTGCTGCTGAAAATATCGCCCTTTATGGATCCCAATCTCGACCTCAACAAGGCACTGATATTCTTCATCATCCTGGCGGTGGTCATCATCACCATCATGGCCGTTTTCCGGCTGGAAAACTCCCGCCTGGGCCGGGCCTGGCTGGCTCTGCGCTAAGACGAAATCGCCTGCCAGGCCATGGGCATCGACCGCACCCGCGCCAAGCTCACCGCCTTCGCCCTCGGGGCCACCTGGGCCGGGCTGGCCGGGGTGGTGTTCGCCTCCCAGGTCACCTTCATCAACCCCACCAGCTTCACCTTCATGCAGTCGGTGATGATTCTCTCAATTGTCGTGCTGGGGGGGATGGGTTCCATACCCGGCGTGGTCATTGGGGCGGTGGTGCTGATTTTGCTGCCGGAATATCTGCGCCCCTTCGCCGAATACCGGATGCTCATTTTCGGCGCGGCCATGGTGGTGATGATGGTCTTCCGCCCCGGCGGCCTCATTCAAAGCGTGCGCGAGGTGTATGTGTATAAACCCTCTGAGCACGAAGATATGAAGGAGGCGGCGAAATGAGCGACCTGTCCCCCTCCAGCATCCTGGAAACCCAGGGCGTCTCCATGATCTTCGGCGGTCTGGTGGCCCTGGACGACGTGAATTTTCAGGTGGAACAGGGCTCCATCACCGCCCTCATCGGCCCCAACGGCGCGGGCAAGACCACCTTTTTCAACTGCCTGACCGGCATCTATACCCCGACGAAAGGGCAAGTCCTTTTTGCCGCGCAAGGTTCGGACGGCCACCGCACAGTAAAGCCCCTCCGGGGCCTCAGCCCGGATAAAATCACGGGGCTGGGCATGGCCCGCACCTTTCAGAACATCCGCCTCTTCAACAACCTCACCGTGCTGGAGAACGTTCTGATCGGCTGCCACTGCCGCATGAAGGCCGGGCTTTTCGGGGCCCTCTTCCGCGACAAAAGCACCCGCGACGAGGAAAAGGCCATGGCCGAATACAGCTACCAACTGCTGGTGAAATACGGCCTGGGCAGCGTGGTGAACGATTTGGCCAAGAACCTGCCCTACGGCGACCAGCGGCGGCTGGAAATCGTGCGGGCCCTGGCCACCGGCCCCAAGCTGCTGCTGCTGGACGAACCGGCGGCGGGCCTGAACATCAATGAAACCCGCGAACTGGAAGACCTGATCCACCTGATACGGGAGCGCGAAAATCTTTCCATTCTTTTGATAGAACATGATATGAGCCTGGTTATGAGCGTTTCTGAAAAGGTCTATGTCATGGAATACGGCCGGGTCATAGCCCAGGGAAAACCCGATGAAATCAAGAACAACCCCGCCGTCATCAAGGCTTATCTGGGCGAGGAATAGCGAATGTTAAAGTTATCCGGTGTACACACATATTATGGCAATATTGAGGCCCTGAAGGGCATTGACCTGGAAGTGAAGCCGGGCGAGATAATCGCCCTTCTGGGGGCCAACGGCGCGGGCAAAACCACCACCCTGGCCTCCATTTCCGGCCTCACCCCGCCCAAGCGCGGCGATATTATTTTTGACGGCCAGAACCTGCGCGGCCAAAGCCCGGAATCCATTGTGGCCAGGGGCCTGATTCAGGTGCCCGAAGGCCGCCACATTTTCCCCGAACTGACGGTTCTGGAAAACCTGAAAATGGGGGCCTATCTGCGGCAGGACAAAAAAGGCATAGCCGACGACATTGAATATGTCACCAGCCTGTTCCCCATTCTGGCCAAACGCAGCGGCCAGAGCGGCGGCACCCTTTCCGGCGGCGAGCAGCAGATGCTGGCCATTTCCCGCGCGCTGATGGGCCGGCCCCGCATGCTTTTGCTGGACGAACCGTCCCTGGGGCTCGCGCCGTTGATAATACGGAATATCTTTGATATAATACAGCAGATAAACCTTGAGCATGGCACAACCATCCTGCTGGTTGAGCAAAATGCCAACCTGGCTTTACGGGTCGCCCACCGGGCCTACATTCTGACCACCGGCTCCATAACCCTGAGCGGCCTGGCCGACGACCTCCTGGCCGACGAAGGCGTCCGCAAAGCCTATCTCGGTGGTTAATCCTTGTAATGCGCAATTTTTGCTAAAGGCAATGAACGTGCGACCGCCAATTCGTCATTCCTGCGAAGGCAGGAATCCATTTCCAGTGAACTTGGTTATTGACGAACACTAAGATAGCTGTAATAGGGAATTAGCGAACGCATAGGCCTCTGGAAATGGATTCCGGCTCAAGGCCGGAATGACGGGTTGGTGGGAGCAAGTG
>JAITVE010000347.1 GCA_031285975.1 Candidatus Adiutrix sp.
AAGGAATCCATGGTCATGGGGGGCGATTTGCTGATGCCCCTGGCCGCTGAAACAGGCGCTGAAATTGTGCCGGTGGATAGCGAGCATTCGGCCATTTTCCAAATCCTGGGCTGGCTGCGCGGTCGCCACGTGCGCCGTCTCATCCTCACCGCCTCCGGCGGGCCCTTTCGCGGCCTGAAAGCCGCTGACCTGGAAAAAGTGACCCGGGACGAAGCCCTCCACCACCCCCGCTGGTCAATGGGCCCCAAAATCACCTGCGACTCGGCCACCATGATGAACAAAGGGCTGGAAATCATCGAGGCCCACCACCTCTTCGGCCTGCCCTACGACCAGCTTGAAGTGGTGGTGCATCCCCAGAGCGTCATCCATTCCATCGTCGAGTTTGTGGACGGCGTGCAGATGGCCCAGTCCGGCCCCACGGACATGCGCCCGGCCATCGCCTATGCCCTCAGCCACCCCGCGCGCTGGCCGCTGTTGCCCGACGGGCGCGGCCACGGGCTGGACAATTACTTTCCCCTGGAACTGCCCCGCTTCGCCTTCAACCAGTGGCGCGGGCACCTGACCTTTGAGGAGCCGGATTACGAAACCTTCCGGGCCCTGGGCCTGGCAGGGGCCGCCGGGCGCGCCGGGGGCACGGCTCCGGCCATTCTCACCAGCGCCAACGAGGAGGCCGTTGACCTTTTCCTGGCCGGGGCCATCGGTTTTGCCGATATCATCCGCCTGGTGGAGCAGGTCATGGAGGCCATGCCCTCCGAACCCCTGAAAAGCGTGGCCCAGGCCCAGCGCGTGGTGCGCGAGGCCCGCCGCCTGGCCAAAAGTTTTTCCCTGGATTTGCGGAGATGAGCATGGCGGCCAGGGACGAAGAAAAACTTTCGCCCGCCCAGCAGCGGCGCAAGCACCGCCTGGAACGCTGGGCCATTGTGGCCGTGGCCGCCGGGCTGATGATTTTGACCCTGGTGCAGCGGGAAGTCATTGACCTGGGCCTTTCGGACAGCCGGGGCCTGGTGGCCCTGGTGTCCATCAATTTTTCGGTGCTGCTGACCACCTTCTTGATTCTCTTAATTCTGCGCAACCTCTACCGCGTATTTTTTGAGCAGCAATACGGGTCGCTCCAGACTAAAATGGTCATGGCCTTCATCTGCCTGTCGCTGTTGCCGACGCTTCTGATTTTCTACTACTCTTACCGGCAGCTGGTGCGGGGGCACAACCTCTGGTTCAGTTCCCAAATTGAGGAAGCCCTGAGTGACTCCCTGACCCTCACCGAAGACATGCTGCAAGCGGACGAACTCGTCCTCACCGGCTACGGCGGCGACATCCTGAACGAATACGCCGCCCTGGAGCCCACCGTCTCCCTCGCCGCGCTCGGCGAGTTCCTGGAGAATAGCCGCCGCCGCTTCCACCTCACCAGCGTGGAATTTTACGGCCCCCAGGGGCAGCTGGTTTCTCGCGGCGGGCAGGAAAATCTGCCGCCCATCTACCGCGACTGGTTCGACCGCCAGATGGCCTCCGCGCCCCCATGGGAGAACATCGTGGAGACCGAAAGGGGCGACCTCACCCGACTGGTCTGGCCGCTCCTCCCCCCCAGCATCAGCCCGGACAGCGAACCCCGGGGCTACCTGGCCATCGGGCGGCTCACCCTGGCCCCCGTCCGTTCCCAGATGGAGGACGTGCGGCAGGCCCTGCGCGGCTACCGCGACGCCCTGGGGGTGCAGCGGCCCTACCGCGTCACCCAGCTCACCGCCCTGACGGCCATGACCATGCTGGCCGTCTTCATCTCCATCTGGATCGGCTCCCACCTGGCCCGCTCCCTGGCCGGGCCGGTGACCGAACTGGTGGAGGGCACCCGCAAAGTGGCCGCCGGGGACTGGGATTTCACCATCAGCCAGCCCCGGGGCCGCGCCGGTGAATTCGCCGCCCTGGTGGGGGCCTTCAACCAGATGACCGGCGAACTGAAAACCATGTACGCCGAGTTGGACAGCCGCCGCCGCTTTCTGGAAACCGTGCTGAAAAACGTCTCCACCGGCGTGGCCGTGCTGGACGAGCAGGGGCGGCCGCTCCACTTCAACGCCGCCGCCGACAGCATCCTCTTCGGCGAAACGGCTGTCAGGGCCGAGAACGGCGCGGTGTTCCGCCGCCAGGAGCCCGACCGCCTGCTCCCCGCGCCCCTGGCCGAACTCATTGGGGAAACCCTGGCCGCGCCCCAAAGTTCCCGCCGCCTCGCCGACCGCCACCTGCGCCTGAGCGTTGGGCAGAACAGCCTGAGCCTCAGGGTCAGCCTCTCGCCCCTGGCCAATGAGGACGGCGAACACCTGGCCTACCTCATGACCTTCGACGACCTCACCGAGCTGGAAAAAGCCCAGCGCCTGGCCGCCTGGCGCGAAGTGGCCCGCCGCATCGCCCACGAGGTCAAAAACCCCCTCACCCCCATCCAACTGGCCGCCCAGCGGCTCCACCGCCGCTTCCTGCCGCGCCTGGCCACCGAAGAGGACGCGGCGGTTTTTGAGGAATGCACCGAAGTCATCATCCGCCAGGTGGACGAAATGAAAAAGCTGGTGGACGAGTTCTCCCAGTTCGCCCGCCTGCCGGAAATAAAGCCCCGCCCCGGCGACTTTGCCGCCCTCTTGGAAGAGAGCGTGGCCCTCTTCCGCCAGGCCCACAAGAAGGTCGAGTTCGCCTTAACCGTCAAGAGCCAGCCGCCGGTTTTCTCCTTCGACCCCGAGCAGCTGCGCCGGGTCATCACCAACCTTTTGGACAACGCCGTGGCGGCCATGAACCGGGAGGGCCGCGTTGATTTGACCCTGGGGGTGGACGACCTGCAAGGCCTGCGCCTGGAAATAGCCGACACCGGCCCCGGCCTGGACGCGGCTGTGCGCGACCGCGTTTTCGACCCCCACTTCACCACCAAAGAGGGCGGCCAGGGCTTGGGCCTGGCCATAGTCCGCACCATTGTCAGCGACCACGGCGGCTTTGTCCGGGCCAAAAACCAGCCCGGGCGCGGCGCGAAATTTATTATTGAACTGCCCCTGCGGCCATAGGATATTTTGATGCTCAACACCGGACGGCTCACCCGGGCCGAAATAAATCTCTCGGCCATTGCCCACAACACCGCTGCCTTTAAATCTTTGCTGGGGCCGCAGACCGCCCTTTGCGCGGTGGTCAAAGCCGACGGCTACGGGCACGGAGCCGTGGCCGCCGCCCGCGTGGCCCTGGCCGCCGGGGCCGACAGCCTGGCCGTCAGCAGCCTTGACGAGGGGTTGGCCCTGCGGGCGGCGGGGTTCATTGGCGATATCCTCATTCTGGGCCACACCCCCAACGCTCAGGCCCACTTGGTCGCGGAAAATAATCTCACCGCCACCGTCTTCCGCATGAACCAGGCCGAAGCCCTGGCCGGGGCCGCCGAGTCCCTGGGCCGGACGGCCAAAGTCCACCTGAAAGTGGACAGCGGCATGGCCCGCCTGGGCGTGACCCCCGCCGAAGCCGCCGACCTGGCCGCGCAGGTGAGCCGCCAGCCCCGCCTGCAACTGGAGGGCATTTTCACCCACTTCGCCCAGGCCGACGAAGCGGACAAGAGCCGCACCCGCGAACAGTTCGCGGCCTTTCAACACGCGCTGGAGGCCGTGGCCAGCCGTGGCATAGCCATACCCGTCAAGCACTGCGCCAACACCGCCGCCACGTTAGATATGCCGGAAACTCACCTGGACATGGCGCGGGTGGGCCTGGGCCTCTACGGCCTGTGGCCCTCAACTGAAACCAGCCGCCCCATCGGACTGCGCCCGGCCATGCAGTTCAAAACCGCCGTCAGTATGCTCAAGCGCGTCCCGGCCAACACCCCCCTCAGCTACGGCGGCACGCATGTCACCTCGGCGGAAACCGTTATCGCCACCCTGCCGGTGGGCTATGCCGACGGCTTCCCCCGTTGCCTCTCCGGCCGCGCCGAGGTGCTGATTAACGGTCGCCGCGCCCCGATAGTGGGCCGCGTCTGCATGGATCAATGCCTGGCCGACGTCACGCACCTCCCCGCCATAAGCGAAGGCGATGAAGCCCTTCTCTTCGGCGGCCCGGAACTCCCGGCGGAAGAAGCCGCCGCCTGGCAGGGCACCATCAACTACGAAGTGGTCTGCCAAGTCGGCAAGCGGGTGCCGCGAGTGTACCTGGGCTGAAGCGGCGGCTATGAAAAGGGCAGTGCAAAGACAGATTATTCGCATGGGTTCCGGCTGGCTGCGCCGTTTGCTGCGGGAACGGCCCTGGCTGGGGATTTTGCTTATTGCGGCGGCGGCGGCCTGGGCCTGGTTTGGGCCAAGCGAACCGCCCTGGGTGGATAATCCCGGCGCCAACTCGGGGAATCTCTATGGGCGGGTAGGGGAGGTTGTGGACGGCGACAGCCTGACGCTGGTAATTGCCGAGGGGCGGGTGAAAGTGCGGCTCTT
>JAITVE010000349.1 GCA_031285975.1 Candidatus Adiutrix sp.
CATGGTTTTCCGTAGCCGCTCTTCCAGCTGCCGCACCCGTTCCCGGCTGATGCCGAATTCTTCGCCGATTTCCTGGAGCGTGACCGGGGTTTCGGCCAGCAGGCGGGTTTCCAGAATAATCTTTTCGCGGGGCGAAAGCGTCTCGCGGAACAGCTCCAGCTTGTCGTGCAACAGGGCCCGCAACTGGGTGTTGGCCAAAAGGCTCTCGGCCCCTTCGCCCTCCGAGGGCAAGAGGCTGATCTGGGTCTGGTCGCTGTCCGGCCCGATGGGCGCGTCCAGGGAGACTTCCCGCCCGGCGGAGAGGCGCATGTCCATTTCCTCCACCTCCGCCTCGGCCACCCCCAGGCGTTCGGCCAGCAGCTTGGGGCCCGGCTCCAGGCCTTCGCGGACAATCTTGTCCCGCTCTTTGCGCAGGTTGTAAAAAAGTTTGCGCTGGGCCTGGGTGGTGCCGACTTTGACCATGCGCCAGTTATCCATAATATATTTCAGGATATAGGCCTTGATCCAGTAGGACGCGTAGTAGGAAAACTTCACGCCCCGGCCGGGGTCGAATTTTTTCAGAGCCTGCATCAGGCCCACGTTGCCCTCCTGGATGAGATCCAGCAGATTGTTCAGCCAGTGGCTTTGAAATTCCATGGCGATTTTCACCACCAGCCGCAGGTTGGAGGTGATGAGCCGCTGGGCCGCTTCAGGGCTGTCGTTTTTTTTGTATTCGCCGACCAGCTTTTCTTCTTCCTCGCGGGTCAGGAGCTTGAACTGGCGGATTTCGGACAGGTAGGCCCGCAGGGGGTCAGGGGACGCGGCGGCCGGAGGCGGGCTGACGGGCCGCACCACGGGCGGCGAAGCCGCTTTGCGGGCCACCGGGGGCGAGGCCGTTCCCGCTGCCGTGACCACCGCGCCGGCCGGTTTGGAGACGAGCGCGTGAGACCCCCGCCGCACCACGTCGGCGGAGGGCCGCTTGACCGGGAGTCCGCCCCGCATCTCAGCCGGAGCCGCCGCTTCCACCGGAGCCGCCGTTGCTTCAACCGTGCCCATCCGCGCTTTGGGGGGCTCATTTTTTATAGGTTCCAGGGCCATTACCACCTGCTTATCTTGTCTTTTTCTCGCTAATCTATGGCCATGAACGCTATACGCGAACACCACCAGTATATGTTAGGTTATACTGAAACGGCCGGACTGTCAACTGGGCCGCGCGTGGTATATAACCAACAGTCCGGGCGGCGGCTTGTTCCGCCTGGGCTGCGTTGTCATTGGTTGTGCAGATGGGGATGGGAGAGCTCCGCTTGGCTGACTATGGATGTATTTTAGGAAAAAGCTCCGACCTGTTGAGATTTCTTATGAGAAACGTTTCTAACTCAGCAATTTCGAGGAGCATCCGTGGCAGATATGCCACCAGAAGAAGACATATCAGCACAGCAAAAATGATTGGATAGGTTATGGGAAAAAGAGGTTCAAGCACCACAATGCGTACAGGCAACTGTAATGAATACAGCAAGATGAGCTTCGATGCAAGGATACCTAATATTGGCGAGAAGATACCGGCATCTATTCTCAGATAGCAATATGCGTATAAATTTGAAATTGCATCTCTTATATACGGGATATCATATTCTTTTGGTAGAACTGCTTTTGACAGCGTATGTTCCGCATCAGCGAAATATTTGCCATCATGGGCCAGTTGTTTACAGCAGGAGAGCACTCGATTTTTAATAGGCGCCCATTGTGCCAATTTTGAAAAGCGTGGCACTGAATGTAGAGTCATTGATAATGTATGGATCAAAATGCCTATGGGGGATGATGTTGCCACAAGAGCACCCGCTATGGCAAAAAGAGCATTAAATATATTAATGTTCTCCGCTGACATAAGGCTTAAAATGTAGCTGTAGTTAATATATGGCGAAAGAAACACTGATGTCCAAAAGATAAACATCATTCCGCTGATGTGGTAACGAAAAATATCTTGCATCAGGACACCTCAGTATTGTTTAAGCGCCAGCCGTCAAATCGTGCGGCATTTGACGGCTGTTCGGCGGGATTTTCAGTGCGGCGGCTTAGAGGAGGCCGTCCAGGATGGTCAGGGCCCGGGCGGTTTTTGCCCCTAAAATGTCCACCATGTCGCCTTCTTTTTCAAAGTAGTCGGAGAGGGTTTCGTTCAGGGTGTCGGCCACCACGCGCAGGTTGAGCCAGGGGAGGCGCAGCAGTTTCCCGGCGGTGAACGCGAAAGCGCCGGATTCCATATCGCAGGCCAGGGCCCCGAAGGCCCGGCCCTGGCCAAGCTTGTTGTCCAGCCCGGCCACAAAGGTGTCCGCCGTGCAGAGGCGGCCGCGCTTGAAGCCAACGGCGGGCAGGGCCGCCAGCAGCTTTTCCACGGCGGGGTCGGCGCATTCGAGGGCCATTTCGTCCGCGAGGCGGTCGTCCATCCCGCGGTAGACGAACTGTCCGTAGGGGCCGAACTGGCGGGACTTCCCGTCGTCCATCAGCCAGTCGGAGATAACCGCCGAGTTCGAGGCAATCATGTCCCCGGCGGCCAGGGAGGCGTTCAGCGAACCCGAAGTGCCGGAGCCCATCACCAGCATCGGCTTGCGCCCGGCGGCTATGCGCGGCAGGACTTCCGCCGTCATGGCGAAGGCCGCGTTAATTTTGCCGGGCCCGCTTTCCACCACGCTGGCCGTGAAATGAACGAAGGCGGCCCGCTCCACATGCTCCTTACCCGCGCGGTATTCGTTGGGGGTGGGGGTGAAAACCAGAATTTCCGGCAGTGCGGCAGTCATATTCGTCACCTTTCTCAAGCCGCACAATCAGGCGGCGGGTTTGAAGTTTTGTTCATTATACCCGCGATGGGCCGTTCTTGGCAACGGATAAGCCAGGGGGACGCGGTTGTTTTTCAACGGCGCCTAGAGCGGGTCACGCGGCGCAGTTCTTTTGCGGGCCGTCATACTCTTTACATTTTTGATAAAATATCATAGCGGCGGCGACCGCAATTTTTGTATCTACACGGAATGACTTATTTTATTGCTGCGCACAGTATCTTCATGCTTTTTTCTTGACTTGATGGGCCAGGCACATTAAACTAAAAATGTATGTTTTGCAAGATAAAAATTGCATAGCCTATTTGACCAGCGGAGCGTGCCCATATTGGGCAGCCCTTCAGCCCAAACGCCGCCTCTCCATATGCGCCGGTTCGCGTTGCCCCCTGCAAACAACATTGTTTGACCGGGCGCGTCCGTGATTATATAGCCAGGGAGCGCCCAGCGTCCCAAGCCGTCCAGGACTTTTAAGCTTAAGGAGAAGAGCGTCATGCCGGTTGTCGTCAGCACTGTGCCCCCAAGCCGTTTTCAGCTTTATGACATTTCCTTTCCCGCCGGGTGGGAAGTCCGTTTCACGGACGCGCCCTATACCGATGAAACCCTTATACAGCAATGCCAAGGCGCGGATTACCTTTTCGTCGGCTCCACCCACGCCGTGAGCGCCCAGGTCATCGAAGCCTGCCCCAGCCTGCGTTTTCTCCAGGTTGAGGGCGTGGGCTTCGACAAGGTGGACGCGGCGGCCGCCGCCAAAGCCGGGCTCCCGGTCTGCAACAACCAGGGGGTCAACGCAGTGAGCGTGGCCGAATTCACCGTGGGCCTCATGCTGGCCGGGTTGCGCCGCATGGCCCACACCGACCGCCTCATCAAAGAGAAAAAGTTCGCGGAATGCCAGGCCGCCTACCGGGGCCGGGGAGTCAATGAAATCATCTCCCGCCGGGTGGGCCTGGTCGGCTGCGGGGCCATTGGCCGCAACGTGGCCCGGATGCTCATGCCCTTCGGCTGCACAGTGGTCTATTTCGACGAATTCCGCCCCACGCCGGAACAGGAAAAGGAACTTAACCTCACCTACGTCCCCCTGGACGAACTCATCCGCAGCTGCGACGTCATCAGCCTCCACGTGCCGGTGCTGCCCAATACCATCAACATGATTTCCAAGCCTCAGTTGGAGATGATGAAGCCCAGCACCTTGCTCATCAACGCTTCGCGCGGCGAAGTGCTCGACCAGTACGCCCTGGCCGAGGCCCTGGAGGCGGGCCGCATCTACGGCGCGGCCATCGACACCCTCTCCCCCGAACCGCCGGGAGACGACCACCCGCTGCTGAACATGAGCCAGGAGGCCAGCGACCGCCTCCTCTTGACCCCTCACGTGGCCGGAACCACCAACGAAGCGTTTACCGATATGCTCCGGCGAACCATCGCCAACATGGAGCGGGTCGAGCGCGGCGAACAGCTTCACAACATAGTCAACGGCGTGGCCGGAGCCCGCCTCTCTTAAAAATTTCGGGGACAGAAGAAAGGGGAAGACCATGAAATTCAAAGCGCCGGTATGGCTGGGCGTGGCCTCGGTCTGGTTCGGTATGCACGCCGGGGGCGGCTTCGCCTCGGGCCAGCAGGAAGTCCGCTACTTCCTTATCATGGGCTGGACGGCCATCCTGATGCCCTTTGTGGCCGAGACCATCCAGGGCATCGTCAACTATTTCGCCTGGGACTATTCCCGGCTCACCAAAAGCTATGACTTCCGCACCTGGGTGGATCGCTTCTATCACCCCTACGACAAATTTTTCGCCAATGTGCTGGATTTTTTCTTCATCCTCTTTCTCTGCCTCCCCACCGGGGCGGCCATCGCCGGGGCGGCCTCGCTCTTGACCGTGGAATTGGGCCTCTCCTATGGGCTGGCCACGCTGATTTCCTGCGGCTTCCTGTTCATCACCACCATTTTCGGCTCGGGACTGGTGCGGGCCGCCTCAACCTTTATGATTGTGGTGCTCCTGGGCAGCCTCCTGGTCATCGTGATTTACGGCATTTCCTCCAACCAGGAAACGGCTATGGAGATCATCAGGAACCGCACCTGGACTCCGCAGGAAGGCGGCTGGGCGGCGGCCTTCAAGCTGGCCCTCCTCTACGCCGCGTTCCAGGCCAGCATCGGCCCCCTGGTCTCCGTGGCCGAGCCCCTCAAAACGCGCGGCGACGTGATTAAAACCACGGTCTGCGGCATTCTTTTGAACGGCATTCCGCTGGCCCTGATTTGCTTCATGCTTCTGGGGGCCTACCCGGAAGTCCTGAGCAAAGACATCCCCCTGCCGGTGCTCCACGTGGTCAACAGCCTGGACATGCCCCTGCTGAAGATATGCTACTCGGTGGTGCTGTTCTTCGCCTTCATTTCCACGGGCGTGGCCTTTGTCTTCGCCTCGGTGCGCCGCTTTGAGAATTCCCGCGTCTGGAACATCTGCAAACCCGAGGGTCTCTTCGGCCGCAGCGTGCGGGCCCGCAACATCCTGGTCTCCGTCCTGACCATGCTCTACTCCCTGGGCGCGGCGCAGTTCGGCCTGGTGGCTATTGTGGGCAAAGGCTATTCCTACATGGGCTGGGTCTACCTGATCCTTATCGTCATCCCCATCATCGGCTTCGGCGCCTACAAATGCCGCCAGGCTGAAAAAGCCTTAACCGCTGAGCAGAAATAAGCTGAACCGCTCAAACGAACGGGGGCACGCGGACTGTTATCCGCGTGCCCCCTTTTGCCGCCAATTTACCGCTTGACGAGGGGCCGCACTTGCGGTACTTTTGGACAATAGTCCTCAGCATATACCCACTTAATTATATGCGCCCATGCACGCTTATATGGCACGTTGCCGCCCAATAATTGAGGATTTGAAAGAGGAACGTATGGAAAAACACTCTATTCCCTTCAATCGTCCTTATATGACCGGCAAGGAGTTATACTATATAGCCGAAGCGCACTTCGGCCGCATGTTGGCCGGCGACGGGCCGTTTACCAAGCGCTGCCACGCCTGGCTGGAGCAGAAAACGGCAACCGCCAAAGCCCTCTTGACCCATTCCTGCACCGCCTCCCTGGAAATGACGGCCCTCTTGCTGGACATACAAGACGGCGACGAGATCATCATGCCGTCGTTCACCTTCGTTTCCACGGCCAACGCCTTTGTGCTGCGCGGGGCCAGGCCTGTTTTTGTGGATATTCGGGAAGACACGCTGAACATTGACGAGCGGCTGATAGAAGCCGCCGTTACCGGGCGCACCAAAGCCATTGTGGCGGTTCACTACGCCGGGGTGAGCTGCGAAATGGACGCCATTATGCGCGTCGCCGCCAAGCATGGGCTGACGGTCATTGAAGACGCCGCCCAGGGGGTCATGTCCACCTACAAAGGGCGGGCCCTGGGGGCTATCGGGCACTTGGGAGCCTACAGTTTTCATGAAACCAAAAACGTCATTTCCGGCGAAGGCGGGGCGCTTTTGGTCAACGACCCGGCCCTGGCCAGCCGCGCGGAAATTGTGCGGGAAAAAGGCACCGACCGGAGCCGCTTTTTCAGAGGCCAGGTGGATAAATACACCTGGCAGGAAGCGGGCTCGTCTTTTTTGCCGGGCGAGGTCATCGCCGCGTTTCTGTGGGCCCAGCTTCAGGAAGCGGATGAAATTACGCAAAAGCGGGTGGCCTCTTGGAATCTCTACCATGAACTTTTCGCCGGCCTGGAACAGCAGGGCCGGGTGCGCCGCCCCGTGGTGCCGGACTGCTGCGGCCACAACGGGCATATGTATTACCTGCTGCTGAGCCCGGCGCACCGCCAGGAAATTTTGCGGCGCTTAAAAGAGGCGGGCGTTCACTCTGTTTTTCATTACGTGCCCCTGCATTCCTCTCCGGGCGGCCAACGCTACGGCCGGGCCCACGGCGAGTTAACCGTCACCGACCGGCAATCTGCCAGCTTGATTCGTCTGCCCCTCTGGGTCGGCCTTACCCCGGATCAGCAGCAGTATATAGCGGAGACTCTGGGAAAAATTGTACTTTCTACCAACGGGGCGACTTGATGCGCGACAACGGCGGCTTAAACTGCGGCAATGATTTTGTGGAAAGCGTCGAGATTTCGGCCACGCATGTGAACCAGCTCTTCTGTATGCTCCTGGCCACGCTCCTGTGCACCCTGCTGCTTGGCAATCTGCTGTTTCGGGATTGGGACATCCTGCGGGCGACCGTTCGGGTCGCCGCCGTCTGCGTGGGCTTTACCGGCATTTTCTATTGTGTTTCGAAACTCCTCAACAGTTTGGCCTGGGGCCTCGTCTGCCTGTATGGCATGATCCTGGTGGTCGTCTATTGCCGTTCGCCTTTCGCCAACGCCCTGTTTTATCTTGTGGCGGGCGCGGCCTGTGTCTACGCGCTCAAGTTCCTCAGAATACAAAAAACGGCTTATTGGTCTGCCCTGGCCGCTGGAATCATCGGCGCGGTCACCACCTTGGGAGCGCGCGGCGCCTATATATCGTTCGATCTGCTCAAAAGCGTTATGGAGAGAGGGGCTCATCAAGATATTCTGTATCATGCCAGCATCGCCTCGATGATTAAGAATTACGGGATAACCTCATCAGGTTTGCACGGCCTGGTTGACACGCCCTATCACGTTCTTTCCCATCAGCTTATGGCCGCTATAAGCTCCCTGTCCGGGGTGGGCGTTCTGGAAACCTACGG
>JAITVE010000383.1 GCA_031285975.1 Candidatus Adiutrix sp.
CAAAGAGGATTTCCTCCCCAAAATTCGCGCCGCGCCGGTAGAAGCTGATGACCGTGGAATCCTGGTCGCGGAAGTCCAGCCACTCAAAGCCCTGATGACTGTAGTCGCGCTCAAACATGGCCGGTTCGCGCTGGTAAAGGTGGTTGAGGTCGCGGGTGAAATTGGCGATGCCCCGGTGGTGGGGATTGTCCAGCAGTTCCCAGGAAAGCTGGCCGTCGTGGCTCCACTCGCTGATCTGGCCGAACTCGCCGCCCATGAACAAGAGCTTCTTGCCCGGCTCGGCGAACATGTAACCCAGGAGGAGGCGCAGGTTGGCGCTCTTTTGCCAGTAATCGCCGGGCATTTTATCCCAGAGGGAACGCTTGCCATAGACCACTTCGTCGTGGGACAGGGGCAGGCAGAAGTTTTCGTTAAAGGCATACAAGAGCGCGAAGGTCAATAAATCCATGTTGTAGCGGCGGTAGACCGGGTCTTTCTGCATGAAAGACAGCATGTCGTGCATCCAGCCCATGTTCCATTTGAACATGAAGCCCAGGCCGCCCAGGTGCACCGGCCGGGAGACCGCCGGGAAAGCCGTGGATTCCTCGGCAATGGTCATGGCCCCCGGAAAGCGCTCGTAAAGCTTGGTGTTCAGGACTTTGACGAACTCCAGGGCTTCCAGGTTCTCGCGCCCGCCGTACTGGTTGGGCACCCACTCGCCCTCTTCGCGGGAGTAGTCCAGATAAATCATGGAGGCCACCGCGTCCACGCGCAAAGCGTCTACGTGGTACTGATCCACCCAGAACAGGGCGTTGGCCACCAGGAAGTTGCGCACTTCGTTGCGGCCATAGTTGAAAATCAGGGTGCCCCAGTCGCGGTGCTCGCCCTGGCGGGGGTCGGCGTGCTCGTAAAGGTGAGTGCCGTCAAAGTATTCCAGGGCGTAGGCGTCTTTGGGGAAGTGGGCCGGAACCCAGTCCATAATGACCCCGATGCCCTCCTGGTGGAAGCGGTCGATGAGGCAGCGCAGATCGTCGGGCTCGCCGAAGCGGCTGGTGGCCGCGTAATAGCCCGTGACCTGGTAGCCCCAGGAGCCGTCGAAGGGGTGC
This sequence comes from Candidatus Adiutrix sp., assembly GCA_031285975.1. Classification (GTDB taxonomy): domain Bacteria; phylum Desulfobacterota; class Desulfarculia; order Adiutricales; family Adiutricaceae; genus Adiutrix. Next base: position 1,086 of record JAITVE010000383.1, read on the forward strand.
TCGGCCAGGGGCATGAATTCCACCCAGTTGAAGCCCATGTCCTTGACGTAGGCCACCAGTTCGTCGGCGGCCTCGCGGTAGCTGAGCCACTGCCAGCCCTCTTTTTTGCGCCAGGAGCCCAGGTGCACTTCATAGACGCTCATGGGCTGTTCGAGAAAGTTGGTGCGGGCCCGGCGGCTGATCCACTCCGCGTCGTTCCAGGTATAACGGCTCAGGTCATAGACCACAGAGGCGGTTTTGGGCCGCTGCTCCATAAAAAAGCTCAGGGGGTCGCTCTTGATGAGCAGGTCGCCGCCCTGGGTCAGGATTTCGTATTTATATTTTGTTCCGGCCTTGGCGTGGGGAATGAATAACTCCCACACGCCGGAGGAGCCGCGGGGCCGCATGGGGTGGCGGCGGCCGTCCCAGAAATTGCCGTCCCCCACCAGGCTGACCCGTTTGGCCGAGGGGGCCCAGACCGCGAAGGCCACCCCGTCCACGCCCTGGCGGCGCATGGGGTGGGCCCCGAGCTTGTTGTATATCTCGTAATGGTTGCCCTGGCTCCAGAGGAAGAGGTCGAACTCGGAGAGCACGGGGTCGAAAGTGTAGGCGTCGTAAAAGGTGGAAACCCCGGAGGGGCCGAAATCGGCCCGGAGGCGGTAGGGGGCGAAATCGTGCGGGCCTTCGAAAAAGGCCTCGAAAAAGCCGCCGGGGTGCGTTTTTTCCAAACGCAGTTCACCGCCCGCCAGAAGGGCGCTCACGCTTTCCGCGCCGGGAATGTAAGCCCGGCAGGCCGTGCCGGAGCGGCCGCCGCGCCGTTCGGCGTGGGCCCCCAGCGTTGCGAATGGATCGGCCGACAAACCGGCCATGAAAATTTCGGCTGAATTCATACCGCATCTCCTTGCCCTGAATCGCTTCAGCATCTTTTTGGAGAAAGATGTTTGCCTTTTTTTAATCATACCATATAATAGAGCCCTATGGCACGGACTTTTATTACAAGTCAGTCTCATCGAATCTGAATACTGCGGCAAAGTAGAAATGAATACAGCCATCATGCTCGGCGGGGCGGTTCTCCTGGTGCTTTTGAACGGCCTGTTCGTCTCCGCTGAATTCGCCTTCGTCAAAATACGCACGACCCGCCTGGAAGTCCTGGCCCGCGAGGGGGACGCCCGGGCCAAGTCCGCCCTCTTCGGGCGCGAGAATCTGGACGCCTACCTTTCGGTCTGCCAGTTGGGCATCACCCTGTCCAGCCTCGGCCTGGGCTGGCTGGGGGAACCGGCCGTGGCTTCGCTGCTGTATCCGCTGTGGGAGCTTTTGGGCCTGACCCGCCCGGCCCTGGTGCACACCCTGTCCTTTGTGGCCGGGTTCACCATCATCACCTTTGCCCACGTGGTCTTTGGCGAGCTGGCCCCCAAAACCATCTCCATACGGGCCGCTGAAAAGGCGGTGCTGCTGCTGGCCCACCCCATGCGCTTCTTCTACCTCCTGTTCCTGCCGGGGGTGAAAGTGCTCAACGCCGCCGCCAACCTGACCATCAGGCTGGTGGGCGCGGCCGACCTCCATTCCTCCGAGGCCCACTCCACGGACGAGCTCAAAATCCTCATCGCCGAGTCCAAGGCCGGGGGGCAACTGGACGAGGATGAAGAGCGCTTTGTCAACAATATCTTCAACCTCGACCGC
>JAITVE010000387.1 GCA_031285975.1 Candidatus Adiutrix sp.
GCGCCGAGACCGGCTCGTCGGCGATGAGAATTTCCGGGTTCAGCGACAGGGCCCGGGCCAGGCTGAGGCGCTGGCGCTGGCCGCCGGAAAATTCGTGGCTGTAGCGGCTCCGCGCTTCGTCCGGCAGGCCCACTTCCGCGAAGAGTTATTCGGCCCGCTCCCGCCGCTCGGCGGCTGTGCCCAGGCCGTGGATGATAAGACCTTCCTCCACCAAGTCCCCAGCGGTGAAGCGCGGGCTGAGGGACGACACCGGGTCTTGAAACATAACCTGCACCCGCCGCCGGAAGGCTTTCCAGCCCGCCTTGTTCAGCCCGGCCAAGTCCGCGCCGTCAAACGAAACCCGGCCCCGGTCGGGTGCGTACAGCCCAGCCATGACGCGCCCCAGGGTGGATTTCCCCGAGCCGCTTTCCCCCACCAGCCCCAGAATTTCCCCGGGCCGCACCTCCAGCGTCACGCCCCGCACGGCTCTGGTGCCGGTCACTTCCTGCTTCTCGCCGAACCAGGCCCGCAGCTCGCCTCCCAGCGTCCGATTGGGCTGAAAGATTTTATGGACATTTTCCAGGCTCAGCATGGGCGGTCACCATAGAGAAAACAGCGGACTTTTTGGCCGCAGCCCAGGTCGGTCAACGGCGGCAGCGATTCACGGCAGGGCGCGAAAGCCTCCCGGCAGCGCGGCTCGAAGGGGCAGCCCGGCGGCCAGTGCCCCAGCACCGGCGGGGCTCCGGAAATGGCCGTGAGGCGTTTTGGCGCGGGTTCGCTCAGGGGCGGGGGCAGGGCGGTCAACAGGCCTTTGGTGTAGGGGTGGGCCGGTTGGTCAAAAATGCCCGGCACCGGGGCTTCCTCCACAATCAAGCCCGTGTACATAACCAGCACCCGCCGGGCCAGGCCCTTTAAGAGGCGCAGGTTATGCGTGATGAACAGCACAGAGGAATTATTTTCCGAAGCCAGCTGTGACAGCAGGCCCAAAATCTGGGCGGCAATGGTGGGGTCGAGGGCGGTGGTGGGCTCGTCGGCGATGAGGATTTCCGGGGACAGGGCCAGGGCGATGGCCAGCACCACCCGCTGCCTCATGCCGCCGGAAAAGCGGTGGGGATAACTTTGGGCGGCCTGGGCCGGGTTGGGCAGGCCCACTTTGGCCAGCATGGCCTCGGCCGAGGCCTGGGCCTGGCGGCGGCTCTGCCCGGCCCGGAGGCGGTAAATCTCGGCCAACTGCTCCCCAATGGTCAAGACGGGGTTCAGGGCCGTCAGCGGTTCCTGAAACACCATGCCCAGGTGGCGGCCGCAGAGGCGGCGGCGCTCGGCGGCGGGCATTTCGCGCAGATTTTGGCCTTTAAAAAGGATTCCGCCGCCATCCAGCCGGGCGGCCGCCGGGGCCAGGCCCATCAGGCTCAGGGCCGACAGGCTTTTGCCCGAGCCGCTTTCCCCCACCAGGCCAACGATTTCCCCCGGCTCAAGGCTGAGGCTGAAATCCCGCACCGCCGGTTTTGTTCCACGGTCAAAACTGATAGCCATGTTATTGATTTCCAGGACGGCAGACAATAATTTCTCCCCGGTGTACTATTCCCGAGTGACAATTATAGCAAATAGTCCCGTTTTCACAAGAGCGAAAAAGTGGGGCGCGGATTTTTTTATTGGATGCTGCCGCCCTTTTTGATTCTCACCCCGGCGGCGATGAAAGCGTCCTGGGCGCGGTCGTAGATGACGGGGTTGAGGTCGAGCTCCGCTATTTCCGGCAGGGCCGGGAGCATGGCGCTGATCCGTTCTATCATGATGGCCAGGGCTTCTTTATTCACTCCGGGGCGGCTGCGGTAGCCGTTGAGGAGGGGGGCGCATTTCAGGCGGTCGATCAGTTCCAGGGCCGCCGCGCGGTCCAGCGGCGGATAGCCGAACACCACGTCCTTGATGATTTCCACCCACACGCCCCCTAGCCCCACCATCAGCCCGCTGCCCAACTGCGGGTCAGTGACGCTGCTGATGATGAGCTCCAGACCGGCGGGCACTTGCTCCTGCACCAGGACGCCGCTGGCCCCGCTGAATGTCCGCAATAAATCCTCCACCGCTTCCCCCAGTTCGAAGGGGTCGGCGAGATTCAGCTTCACTCCGCCGACGCTGGCTTTGTGCGCAATGTCCGGGCGGTCGATTTTGGCCGCCACCGGGTATTCCAGGGGCACGGAGCGGGCTTCGCCGGCGCTTTTCACCAAGCGGCCCCGGGCCGAGCGCACGCCGAAAATTTTCAAAAGTTCGTAGGCCTGGTCGGCCTGGAGGTATTGTCCCGGTTCAACCCGCGCCATGAGGTCGCGGGCCCGGCGGCGGGTGGGGCCGTCGGGGCCGGGGGCGGTTCCGGCCCGGCTGCGCGGGCTGTGGCGCAGGTGGTGGAGCATGATGGCGGCCTGCTCCGGGTATTCGCTGGCCGGGATGCCGTTGTCCCGCAAAATGCGCCCGGCCTCGCCGCACAGGGTGGAGCCCCAGAAGGCGGTGAGCACGGGGATGGGCGCGTTTTTCAGCGCCGGGGCCAGGGCG
>JAITVE010000004.1 GCA_031285975.1 Candidatus Adiutrix sp.
CCGCCTGGGGCTGGTGGAGGTGCCCCAGGGCCACGTAATCAAACACGTCGGGGAAAATCGTCACCGGCATCCGGCCCAGGGAGCCGATGTACAAACTCCGCACGCCGTCGCCCTCCACGCTCTGGCCCCCGGCGGCCAGAAGGTGCCCCAGGGCCACGACCGGCGGCTTTTCATCCAGCGCCGCTTGGGCGGCTTCGGCCAGGCGGCCCACCCGGTGATAATGTTCGCCAACGGCTTCCGCGAGCTTGCGTTCTTTGTCCTCCGGGCTCTCCCCGGCGGCGGCGTCGCGCAGGTCACGGTCGCGGGGATAGGGCACGGCGGCCACGATGAGGCGCGGGGAGCCGTCCTTATCGCGCAGAGTCAGCACTTCCTCCTGCCCGCTTTCGCTGAGAGTCCCCACCACGTGGATATCCAGCGCCTTGAGAATGGCCCCCGGCGCGCTCAGCAGGGCCGGGGAATCGTGATTCCCGGCGATGACCACCACATGGCCGCAGACGGCGGAGTTGGCCATGCGCCCCAAAAAGCGGTAATACAATTCCTGCGCGCGCGGCGAGGGGCTCACGCTGTCGAACACATCCCCGGCCAGCAGCAGCGCCTCCACCCCTCGCGCCTCAATGACCTCCGCCAGCCAGTCCAGAAAGGCCGCGAATTCATGATGCCGCCGCCGCCCGTACAGGGCGCGGCCCAGGTGCCAGTCGGAAGTGTGGAGTATGCGCAGCGGTTTTGTCATCGTGCGGAATTAAATGCTCCAAAAAATGTCGCCGTAGGTGGGGAGGGGCCAGAGGCTTGCGTCCACCACGGTTTCCAGTTGGTCGGCCTGGGCGCGGACGGCGGCCATCATCGGCAGCAGGCAATCGCGGGCCTGGGCGGCTTTTTCCAGCGGGGAGGCGTTCACAGCTTCCACGGATTGGATGGCCCCTTCCAACTCTTTCAGGGCGCGGCTCAGGCTGGCGGAGAGGGCCCGGATGTCCCGGTAGGCGGCCAGTTCCGGCTCGTTTTCGCCGAGGGCTTCGCGGGCCGTGAGGGCGGCCTGGCCGAGGCGTTCCTGCCAGGTGAGGGCGGCGGGGAGCATCATGGTGCGGCCCAAACGGAGCGTCAGGTTGGCTTCGATGAGCAGGCGGCCGCTGTAATCTTCCAGCAGGATGTGTTGGCGGGCCAGGATTTCCGGCCGGGAGAGGACTTTTTGCCGCTCGAAAACCGCGATAATTTCCGGGCGGTCGTAGAGGGCCAGGGCCTCCACGGAATCCCTTAAATTCGGGAGACCGCGCCGGGCGGCTTCCTCCACCCATTCGGCGCTGTAGTTGTCGCCGTTGAAGAGGGCGGCGCGGTGGCGCTGGAAGAATTCCGGCAGCAGTTCGTCGGCGGCTTCGCGGGTGGCCAGGCCTTTTTGGGCGGCGTACTGCTCGATTTCATCGCACAGGTCGCTCAGGGCCTGGGCCACGGTGGTGTTGATGGCAATGTTGATGGTGGAAACCGACTGCGGGCCGCCCAGGGCGCGGAACTCGAACTTGTTGCCGGTGAAGGCCATGGGGCTGGTGCGGTTGCGGTCTGAGGAATCTTTGGTCAGATTCGGCAGGGCGCTGACCCCCAGGTCAACGTGGCGGGAGGCCGGGGGGCAATCGCCGCCGTGGCAGCCGCTGATAATGCCGTCGATGATTTCTTCCAAATCGCCGCCCACATAGGCGGACATGATGGCGGGCGGGGCCTCGTTGGCCCCCAGGCGGTGGTCGTTGCCCGCACCCACCACGCAGATGCGCCAGATGGGCCCGTGGAGGTGCAGGGCCCGGAAGACGGCGGCCAGCACCATGAGGAACGGCAGGTTGCTCCGGGGCTCCGGCCCGGGATCCAGGAGGTTGCGGCCGGTGTTGTCCACCAGCGACCAGTTGTTGTGCTTGCCCGAGCCGTTCACGCCCTGGAAGGGCTTTTCGTGCAAGAGGCAAGCCAGGCCGTGATCCCCGGCGGCGCGGCTGAGAATCTCCATGATGAGCATGTTGTGGTCGATGGCCACGTTGGCCGGTTCAAAAATCGGGGCCATTTCATACTGGCAGGGGGCGCTCTCGTTGTGCCGGGTGTGGGCCGGAACGCCCAGGGCGAAGAGCCGCGTCTCCACATCGTTCATATAGGCCAGAATGCGCTGGGGAATGGCGGCGAAGAAGTGGCCGTCCATCTGCTGGCCCTTGGGCGGGCGGGCCCCGAAGAGAGTGCGGCCGCTCATCACCAGGTCGGGCCGGGCCTCATAGAGGCGGCGGTCAACCAAAAAATATTCCTGCTCGGCCCCCACCTGGGCGGTCACGGCCTCGCAGTCCCCAAAGCCGATGAGGCGCATCATGCGCGAAGCCTGGGCGGAGAGCGCGGCCAGGGAGCGCAACAGCGGCGTTTTGCGGTCGAGCGACTCGCCGGTGTGGGAGTAATAGACCGTGGGGATGCACAGGGTCACCGTGCCGCCGTGGCGCAGCACAAAGGCCGGGGAGGTGGGGTCCCAGGCGGTGTAGCCCCGGGCCTCGAAGGTGGAGCGCAAACCGCCGGAGGGGAAGGACGACGCGTCGGACTCGCCCTTCACCAGGTGTTTGCCCGAAAACTCGCTGATGACCCGGTCGTCGGCGGCGGGCACCCAGAAGGAATCGTGCTTTTCCGCCGTCAGGCCGGTCATGGGCTGGAACCAGTGGGTATAGTGGCTGGCGCCCCGGCTGAGGGCCCAGTCTTTCATGGAACTGGCCACCACGTCGGCGTCGTAGGGGGCCCAGCCGCGCCCGCCCCGGCCAATGTTGCGGAGCCGCTCGAAAACCTCTTTGGGCAGCCGCTCCCGCATGAGCCGGAAGCTGAACACGTCCTCGCCGAAAGCTTCGGGCATGGTTTGCTCCGCCGCGCCGGGCTGCGGGGAGCGGGTATTTTCAGGGGCGCAAGAAGCGTTTTTTCCAGGTGTGGGGCAGCGGGTCATCGAAGTATCCTTCATAGAGTAGTGTCGGCGGCATTATACCACACTTCCCAAGGGCCGCAATGGGCTTGGCTTGACAAATTCTGTTGACATGGGCCGCAATTTGCGCGAGTATAGGCAAAGTAATTCAATTCAGCAAGTCAGGATGCGTCGGTCCGTAAGGTGCGAGGGTGATTTTTTCAAACATCATAGCCCTAATAAATAACTGTCGGCCCTTTGAAGTGCAGACTATGGCTTCCTTTTTGCTTCTCTCTCTCTCTCTCTCTCTCTCTCTCTCTCTTGTTTTAACCTGTAGACCTTATTATATATCTGGATATTGCCCCGGCAATACCATTAAACGTAGCTGGCGTGCCAGGCTTTTACGCCTGGCACATCGGCTTTTTTATTTCTGCAACAAGGAGAATGGTTATGGCCAGTTATGTCGATTCGAATTTGGGTGCCGGTGAAGAAGTAATTTGCCGAGCGAATATCTCGTGGTTTTCTGTTTTGCTACCCCTTATACTTGGGGCCTTCCTTCTGATCTTTTATGGATTGGGGCTCTTAATACTCATACCGTGCATATTGAAAATAATGACGACAGAGCTTGCTTTGACCAACAAAAGGGTCATTGCCAAATTTGGAGTCATCAGTCGGCATACGGTGGAACTGAGACTGGAAAAAATTGAAAGCATAAACATTAACCAGGGGGTTTTCGGAAGAATATTCAACTACGGTTCCGTCGTGGTCAATGGCACCGGAGGAACGGGGACGCCGATACCGAATATAGGTAAGCCGCTGGATTTCAGGAAACAAATAAACGACTATCTTGAGGATCATCAAAAACAAGCCTAATAAATAGGCGCACCATATCACATCAAACCACGCAAAGCCGGTGCCCCGCAAGGGTCACCGGCTTTGTGTTGCGCCCGACAAGCCCCCGGCCCTCACCGCCGTCACCCCGCACTCCCCTTCCGTCACCCCGGCGAAGGCCGGTATCCATGCCTTTCTCTTGGATGGCCATTGCATCCCCCCTCACGTCATTCCTGCGGAGGCAGGAATCCATTTCCAGTAGAGCGACTTGTCGGCGTCGCCCTATCTGCTTCACTCTTATTCTTCCCGCCGCCTGGGGAAAGGCGGAGGAAGAAGAGCGCGGCAGCGGCTTGGTCAGCAACATCATACGCCACTGGAAATGGATTCCGGCCTTCGCCGGAATGACGAGGTAGGGGTGACGGCGGAGGCAATAATCAGCATGGTCGGCGGCACGAAGCGAAAGGCATGGGCCCCGGCCTTCGCCGGGGTGACGGGAGGAGGAGCCGCGTCCAACGGCGGCGGGACGCCGGGGTGACG
>JAITVE010000038.1 GCA_031285975.1 Candidatus Adiutrix sp.
TGCGGGCGCGGGAATAATAGCCCAAAACTTCCCAGGCCGAGAGCACCGATGTTTCGTCAGCCTCGGCCACGGATTGCACATCCGGGAAGCGGCGCAGCCACTCCGTGAAATATTTCACGCCGCGCGCGGCCTGGGTCTGCTGAAGCATGATTTCGGAAATCCATACTTCGTAAGGCTTGTAGCCCACACGCCAGGGCAGGGGACGGCCAGCTTCGGCGAACCAGTCCAAGAGCGCGGCGCAAAAATCATCTTTAGCGGCAATGAGATTTTCCATGCGCCCCGGCTATTTTTCCCGGCGCGGCTGAGGTGGCCGTTGCTGGGGCTGCTGCTGGGGAAACCGCTGCTGCGGTTGGGCTTGCGGCTGTTGCTGCTGAGGCGGCCGGGGCCGTTGCGGCTGCTGCGGCTGCTGCGGCGGTCGGGGGCGGGCCACTACTTTGCGTTGATTAACGGTTTCCAGAATGTCGGCCATTTTCACTATCCGTCGGCTTTGGCTCAGGCCGCTGACGGTTTCCACCAGTTGGGCCAGTTGGCCGCTCAGTTGTTCCAGGCCGCCCCGGTTTTCCAGGTTTTTGACGTAATGGGCCAGGTCGGCCAGTTGGGCCACCACGCGGTCGCCCGCGTCGGAGTCTTCGCCGCCAAAGGTTTTGTCGCGGTTGAACTGGCGTTTAATCTCTGCCCAGCGTTCGCTTTGGGCCGGGGTCAGGCGGTGGCGTATCTCGGCCAGTTTCAGTAAATTTTCCTCGGCATAGCCGGTGAGAAGCTGGGCCTCGCCGGTGTACATATCGTCTAAAAGGCGGGCCAGCTCGTCGTCGTTCATTACCGCCGAAACCTGCTGGGCCAGCTTGTTCATGTTGCGGTAACTGCCCTGGAGCTTGAAGGGCGGCTCGCTGCGGTAGCGGCCGGACTGGGCCGCGCTGGCGATGTAGTGCGCGTTGACCTGCATAACCGTTTCCCGCAAAGTCAACAGGCGCGAAAGCACGGCCACAATTTCGCTCTGCTCGGCTTCGCTGTATTGATAGGCCAGGCTTTCCGCGCCCACCGGCCGCCCCTGGGCCCGCTCCAGAAAGGGGTAGAGGTCGCCCAGGCCGCGCTGGGAGAGGGGGGCCAGCACGGGGTTGGAAGTGAGGCAGTTTTCGATATAACTCAGGGCAAAGGCGTCCGCGAGGCCGCCCAGCACTTCGCCGAGGTTGGACACGTCGGCGCGGTTGGCCAGCATGTCGGGAATTTGAAACACTTCGCCGGACTCGGTGTAGGGGTTCCCGGCCATGACCACGCAGAACTTTTTGCCGCGCAGGTCATAGGTTTTGCCGCGCCCGTTCCACACGCCTTCCACACGGCGGGTGGCGTCGCACAGGGAGATGAATTTTTGCAAAAATTCGGGGTTGGTGTGCTGGATGTCGTCAATGTAGAGCATGACGTTGTTGCCCATTTCCAGGGCCAGGTTCAGTTTTACCAATTCCTGGCGCGACGTTCCGTCCGGGGCCCCGGCGGGGTCGAGGGAGACCACGGCGCGGCCCAGGGCGGGGCCGTTAATTTTCATGAAGATGAGCCCCATGCAGTGGGCTACGTATTCCATGAGGGTGGTTTTGCCGTACCCCGGCGGGGAGATGAGCAAGAGGAGGCCCATCAAATCGGTGCGGCGGGCGGCCCCAGCCGCGCCCATCTGCTTGGCCAGGTTGTCGCCGATAATCGGCAAATACACTTCGTCGATCAAGCGGTTGCGGACAAAGGAGGTCAGCGGCTTGGGCCTGAATTCGTCCAGCCGCAGGCGCATTTTTTCCTTGGCCAAAAATTCGTGCCGGGCTTCCTGATAACGCCGGAAGCCGGGCAGGACGCGCTGGTGGTGATGCCGGAGGCGCGAGAAAAAATCATCCACCGACAGGGCCAGGCGGCCTTCGGCGATGCGGGGGTGGCTGCTCAGAAGCCCTTCCACGGTCACGCCCAAATCGGCCTCGCTGAAGCGGATGGCCAACTCGCCGGAATTTTCCGTCACGGCCAGGGCCGCCGCCTCGGGGGCATAGGGGGCCAGGGCTTCGTGGGGGCTTTGGGAAGCCAGGCCGCGCATCCACTCGCACATCAGCCGCCAGCGCCAGGCCAGGCGGTCGGCGCGGCCGCGCTGCATGTCGGCATAGCCAGTCCAGAGATGGTTTTCTTCAAGCTTTTGCCGCAATTCCTGATACAGCGTGCGGGCGTATTTGCCGCAGAGGAATTCCAGGGGCTGGCGGGCCAGGGTGAGGGCCAGGAACTCGGCGGCCTGGGCCACAGAGTCGCGGCTCTGCTCCAGGCCGCTTTCTTCCAGGAAGGCGGCCAAACCCTTTTCCATTTCGGCCTGGATGGCCAGGAGCCCGGCATTGTGGCGGAAGAGGCGGCGCACGCCCAGGCTGGCGCGGGCGCTCTCAACCCACGCGGCGGGAACGGTTTCCTGCCGCGCCTGCTGCCAATAGAGCATGGCCAGGGCCCGCGCGGCGGGGGAAAAGCGCAGCAGGTCGGCGCTCTCGATGAGGGGCAGGATTTTTTGCAGAATCAGGAACGCGTCATGGTCGTGCAGCCCTTTTTCATAACCGTCGCGGTAGCGCGGCGCGGCGTAGGCCCGCACCGCCTGCTCCAATTCCTCGGGCCGGGGGATTAGGGCCGTAAGCTGTTCATAGGCCAGGCCGTCCTCATGGCGGCGGGCCGACTGGATGATTTGATAGGCCAGGAATTCGGCCCGGCTGACTTCCGGCGATTCCGACTCCATCGCCATGTTCCAATACTCACGCGAGTCGGCCAATTCCGGGGCCTCTACCGCTTCCTGAAAATCGGTGCCGGTGAGGGCGAGTTTCAAGCCGTCTTCGGCGGGCACGAGGGTGAGGTCAAGCTCCTGGGTGTTGACGCTGAAGCGGTGGCGGGGGCCGAGGCGGATAACCGCGCCGCCGTCTTCGAACAGCTCGGTTTTGTCGCGCAGGCCGCGCAGGGCCTGGTCGCGGGCGGCGGCCAGGCGGGCTTCCACGTCGTCGGCTTTCACGCTGTCCTTCTGTTCGCGCAATTGCCCGGCCAGTTCCCGCACTTTGCGGACTAAAGGGTCGGCGGCGAAGAAGCCGTACACTTCATCGTTGGTGGTGAAGCGGGCGGCGCGGCGGGGCAGGGTGTCGAGGATGCGCCCGGCGCTGTCGGCCAGGCTGCGGGCCCGGCGCTGGCGGGCCTCAATGAGGGTTTGCTTATGCGATTCAAAGCTTTCCAGCAATTCCTCGCGCTTTTTGAGGATGTCGGTCAGAAATTCTTCAGATTCGCCAAAGCGGCTTTCAATTTCCTCAAGCGTTAAGAGCAGGCGGGCCAGCTCCTCATCGCAGCGCTCCGGGTCCTGGGCGAGGCCTAGCGCGGAGGCTACGGCCTGGCTGAAGAGCTTGAAGCGGGCGGCGAACTGGGCCACGTCCTCGGCCCCGCCCAACTCACGGCGGCGGGCGGCCAGGCGGGCCCGCACCTGGTTGACCTGGGCGTAGACCGCTGAAATGTTGTCGATGATGCGGGTCTGGAGCGTGGGGTCGTCGAAGCTGAGGGTGGAGACCAGGGCGGAGAGCATATCCAGGTCGCCGCCGATTTTGCTCAATTCCGCTTCCGGCTCCCGCAAGTCGGCGGAGACGCCCGCCTGCGGAATTTTGTCGCCCACCGCTTTCAGGGCCGCGCCGTAGGGGGCCAGGGAGCGGTCGTCGGCCAGGAAGGCGGCGGCGGCTTGGCCCAGGCTGCTTTCATGTTCTTTTAACGCCGTTTCGAGCGCCTCAACCTGGGGCAAATTCATGTGGCGGCGGTCTTTGAGGGCGATGAGGCGGCCGCGCTGGTTTTGCACGCGCTCCAATGCGTCGGCGTAGTCGCGGATGTTTTCCCACACGTCCGGGGTCAAGCCGCTGATGATTTTCTTCTGCTCCTCGGCGGCGGATGTGAGGGCCTGGGCGGATTCGCGGCGGATGCTTTCCACCTTCTCGTATTCATCGACCACCAGTTCGCCGGTTTTGCCGATTTCTTTGAGGAGCCCGGCCACCTGGAAGGCCGCTTCGTCCTTCATCCAGAAGTAGGCGTCGAAGAGGCGGGCGGTGTCCTGGGTCAGCTTGGCGTAGAGGGCGGCGGAGACTTGCGGGGCCTCGATTTCGCGGGCCAGGTTGTACAAGTCCGAAATGCCGCGCACCAGGTCGGCGTTGCCGATGCGGGCCAGCACGGTTTGCCCGGCGGGTTTGCGGGCGGCGAACTCGTCGCTGTAAAACGGGGTCTGCCAGATTTGCATGGGGTGGACGCGGCCCGCCTCGCCGCCGCTGTCTTCAAAGACGATCATGCGGCCGTCTTCCATCAGGGTGTAGCCGTTGCCGAAGATGGGGCTCTCCAGGCGGCGGTCGATGAGGTTGTATTTGAAGAGGGCCAGGCGGCCTTTTTCGGGGTCGTAAAAAACGTAGAGCGCGTCTTCGCCGTTGGGGGACTTGCGCTGCCGCCGGAAGAAGAGACCCTCGACGCGCTGGTCAAAGGTTTTGCACTCGCCGTTTTGCAGATAGTAGCCGCCGGGGAAAATGAGGCCGTGGTCTTCCGGCAGGCTGATGCAGGCCTGGCCGATGGCGTCTAAGCGGCGCACGTCGTGGGTGAGGGTGTTGTAGACCAGATAGCGGTGGGCCGTTTCGCGGTAAGGCAGTATTTTCAAGAGGATGAGGCTGCCGACTTTGGCGTATTCGATCTGCGCGTCGTCGAGGGACTGGGTTTTGTCCAGCACTTCTTCGCGGTAGATGCCCAAACCGTCTTCGGTATTATTTTCCATTTTCACGGTGAGGTCACCGCCCACGGTTTCCACGAAAACGGTGTCGAGTATGTTGACGTGCGGGTGGCGGCCGTTGACCGCGTTTTCCCGGCCGGTGCGGAGCCATTCAAAATCATGGGCCGGAGGCAGCTTGATGTCGCGCTCGCCGCGGTTGTCGATGTAGCGGATGTCGCCCCCGTCCGGGGAGACACTCCAGCGGAAGACCCGCACGTCGGAGACTTTCATGCCGATTTTAAAACCGGCCAGGAGTTTGCCCTCCCACAGGGAAAGCTGCACCAGGGAGGTGTCTTTGTAATAGCTGTAGAGTTCGGTGAAGTCGCGCACAAAGGCCGGGTCGGCTAAGAACGTGCCCTCCAGCGGCGCGGGCGCGGCTTCGAACGCGCCGTCCTGTTCTTTAAGGCAATAGAGGGAAAAAACGTCCTCCACCCGGGTTTCTTTTTTGAGGCCGATGAAGACGTTATAGCCGAACAAGAGGTACGGCCCGACCTGGACGATGTCGCGGGCCTGGCAGTTGTTTTCGGTGCGGATGCGGATGCGGCTGACGATGTCCATTTCGCTGCGGCCGAACTCGGCCAGGCGTTTTTCGTTCAGCCCCGCCGCCGCGCCGCGCAGCCGCCCGCCGAGATCCAGGAGGCGGCGGCGCAGAATTTCATACGCCCCGCCCTCGGCCACCGCCGCGTCCAATTGTTGTTGCTGCGCTTCAGCTTCTTTGACTTCGCTCATGCCGCACCTTTTACCATAGAGTTAGTCGAAAATTCCGCCGATGAAAGAGGCCACCGCTTCCGCCGCCGCCCCGGCGGCTTCGCCCATGGCCCCGGCCACTTCGCCCGCTGTTTCGGCCACGGAGGAGGCCGCGTCAACCACCGCGTCTTTGACGGCGGCGGCTCCCTCCACCACGGTTTCGGCTAAACCGTCGGCCATGATGTACGAGCTTAAACCGGGATTATCTTCGGACGGATTTTCATCCTGCGGGCGGGCCGCGTCCTGTTGCTGCGCAAAGTCTTCCGGCGACAGCTTGCCATTGTTCATGATACGGGCTCCTTTCGTCAGGCTTCGCTTTCGCCGGGCTTTTTGCCGGTCAGCGCGTCTTTCATTGCCGCCGCTTTGTCGGCCAGGGCCAGGGCTTTGGCGGCGAAGCCGGGGGCGGCGGCATCATTGGCCTCGTCGTCACCGTCATGCGTGCCGACCTTATCCAGCAGGGCTTCCATCAGGCTGTTAGCCGCCGGGCTTTTGCCCAAAAGGCCGTTGATGGCCTTGCCGACGCGCAGGGATTTTGAAAACGTGTTGAAGAATTCGCCGTCGCCGCCGACGATATCAATGTTGGTTTTGGCCAGGGCTGCGGCCAGCACTTCGGCCTGGTCTTTGGCGATGTCGCGGTTGACTTCCATGGAGGCCAGGGCGGCTTCCAGGTGCTTTTCCAACTGGATGCGGAATTCTTCGTGGGCGCGGGCGTCGTCGGTGAGGCTGTTGATGGCCAGGAATTTTTCGCTCAAGCCGTCGGCCTCGCCCTTCAGGCGTTCGCGGATGATGTCGGCCTCGGCCAGGCCGTATTCCTTGGTGGTGCGGGCTTTCACCAGCCCGACCTGCTCTTCGCCGCGCGCTTGCGCCAGAAGCTTTTCCTCAAGAATCTTGGCTTCCACCAAACCTTCTTTTTCCGAGGCCTGGGCTTTGGCCTGGCGCACGCGGGCCTCGGCCAGGCCCGAGGCGGCTTCCTCGGCCTCCACGCCTTCGGCCAGGCGTTTTTTCGCGTCGGACTGGCGGGCGGCCGCTTCCAACTCGGCCTGGGCCAGGGTGCTGATTTCCGTGGCTTTGTGGAGGGCGCTCTCTTTGTCGGCCTCGGCGGATTTCACTTGATACACAAGCTTTTCCTCAGCCTGGGCCTGGGCGGTGATGACCACCACCTGTTTTTGGCGCTCGGCCTCGGCGGTCACCCGCACGTCTTTGATGCGCTCTTCCTCGATGGCCACGGTCTTATCCACAGACACGCGCTCGCGGATGACGTTGGCGATATTTTTGCGCTCTTCTTCGAGAGCCTTTTCCTTCTCAATGCGTGACAATTCCACTTCGCGTTCGCGGGAAACAATTTCCAAGTCCTTGGCCCGCGTGACTTTTTCAATTTCAATGGCCACGGCCCGCACCCGGTTCTGCTGGGCCACTTCCACTTCGCGGAGGCGGTTTTCATCGCGCACCGCGATTTCCTGCTCGGTCTGCAAGCGGGCGTATTCGGCCTTCAAACGCTCTTCTTCCTGCACCTTCATGGTTTCCGCCAGTTCGCGGGCCCGGATGCTTTCAATCTCGCGCTTCTGCCGGGCTTCGGCGTCGGCTTGCTGGCGCTCCAGGGCCAGGCTGGCTTCGCGGGTCTCGACGTTCTTTTTCTGAATGGCCAAATCCTGGTCGCGCTCCACATTGTTGGTGATGACCCGGCGGTTGGCGGTCATCTCGGTAATCTTGCGGATGCCTTCGGAATCAAAGATGTTGTCGGGATCGAGGAAGCTTTTGGGGGTCTGTTCCAGATAGTCGATGGCCACGTCTTCGAGGATGTAGCCGTTCAAATCCTGCCCGATGACTTCGCGGATGCGTTCGCGGAACATGAGGCGTTCTTCGAAAAGCTTATCCAGTTCAAACTGCTTGCCCGCTGTTTTCAATGCTTCGGAGAACTTGGCGTTGAAGAGGCTGCTCACCGCCGTGTGGTCGGAGGCCCGCTCCACGCCGATATTCTTGGCCACTTTCAGCACATCGTCGGCGGTTTCGTTCACGCGGATGTAAAAGGCCACGGTGATGTCGGCCCGCAGGTTGTCCTTGCAGATCAAGCCGTCCTTGCCCCGACGGTCGATTTCCAGGGTGAGGAGGGAGATTTTCATGAACTCTTTTTTGTGGATGACCGGCAGCACCATGGCCCCGGTGAAGCTGACGCGGGGCACGGCCCCCAGGTCGTTGATGATGAGCGCCGTGCCCTGGGGCACCTTGACGTAGAAGGATTTCACCAAGCCGAGCAAACCGAGGACGACAACAATAACCGCCCCCACGGTGACGATAAACGGTATCAAACTGCTGCTTGCGAACATGACCATCTCTCCCTTTGTTGTAAATATATGAAACCATCAGAAACGTATCAATATCAATGTCCCCGAAAATCTTCTTCGCTGACGACGATGTAGAGCCGCCGGTCGGGATCGTAATCCAGCAAAATCACGGTTTCGCCCCGCTTGAACACGGCCCCCTCGCGGGCCGGGCGCACGTCCAAAAGCAAGCTGCTGCCCGCGTTCTGGCACTCGGCCTCGCCATACGCGGCCGTCACTTGGCTGGAGCGCACCACTGCCGAACGCCCGCACAGGGAAGCGCCGGTGATCTGCTTTTCTTTTTTGAAAAAGCGGCGCAGGGGCTTGATGACCTTCGAGGTGAGGAAGGCCGCCCAGAGGAAGGACACCAGAAAGAGCGGCACGCCCAGGGCATAGCGCAGCGGGCCGGGGTTGAACAGCGCGCCCAGCGCCCAGTGGAAGGCGTAATAGGACGTGAGCCAGCCGAACAGGGCGATGAGCGTGACGATGAGAGTCATGGGCACGCCGTAGAGCCCCATGTGGAACAAGAGGCTGGAAAAGCCGCCCAAGAGCCCTTTGGCGGCCCCGCTGTTCCCGCCGACAATATCCGCGTCGTCCGGGCCGTTGCCGCCCAACTGGCCGCTGTGCAAACCCCCGCCCCCCGCGTCCATGTCAAGGTCGGCGTCCACGTCCGTGTCCAAATCGAGGCTGTCGATATCCACCAGGCCGAAGGCGGCCACCAGCCAATAGAGGCAGGCGACAATCAGCAAGCCGCTGAAAATATTGACCGGGAACGAAAGGCAGGTTTCCACAAATTCCATCATCGGTCGTCACCTCGCTTGTGTCATCTCGGCCCATAGTGACTATGCACGATAGCCATTCTGTTGAAGCATTTTTAATAAATGAATATCATAGCACAACGCCTTTCCTGTGTAAATTATTCGGTAAAATATTTACCTGCGCCCTGTTTCCTCGTGCATCACTTGGGCCTGTTAAGGCAATATATTTCAGGTGTTATGATGTTTTCCGGCTCAGGCGGGGCGAGGATTCTGTCGCGCCGCACAGATATTTTACATCAATTTTACATTTCATTGAAAATTGCTTAACCGTTTTTTCCTATCCTTTAAGCAAACGAAGGCTGAAGAATCCCGGTAAAGAGCACGGACAAGGCCTCTTTACGAACGCGTTCTA
>JAITVE010000182.1 GCA_031285975.1 Candidatus Adiutrix sp.
CGCCGCTACTTTAAAATAGTGGAACTGACCTACGCCCACTGGCTGAAAAGAGCCCTCCTGCGGCCGAAATTCGTCATGGCGCTGGCCTTCGGCCTCCTGGCCCTGACTTTGCCGCTGATGCTCAAAATCGGCACGGAGTTCATGCCCGCCACCGACGAAAGCGCCTTTCGCGTCAACTTGATTATGGAAGTCGGCACCCGGGTGGACAAAACTTCGGACGTGATGAAGCTCATCGAGGCCGCCGTGGCCGACGAAGTGCCGGAAATCCGGGCCACTTCCGTGAGCATTGGCGGCGGGGGCGGTTTCGGCGGCAGCGGCGGCGGCCACACCGGCGAGCTGCGGGTGCGCCTGGTGCCCATTGAAGACCGGAAGCGTTCGGTGTTCGAGATTATGGACGTGTTGCGGGCCAAGCTCACGGGCCTGCCCGGGGCCACCGTCCGCCTGCGGGCCGACCAGTCTTTTTTCGCCGGGCGCGGCACGGGGGACAAGATTCAGATTGAGTTGCGCGGCAACGACCTTGAAGAGTCCGACCGCTTAAGCCGCCTCACCCAGAGCGTGGTGGAAAAGATTCCCGGCATCACCGACGTCTACCTTTCCAACGAAGACGCCACCCCCGAGGAACTGGTGGTCATTGACCGCGACCGGGCCGCCGACGCCCACCTGAGCGTCTCCCGCGTGTCCTCCCTGGTCAAGACGGCCATCGGCGGCAGCCAGGCCGGGAATTACCGGGAAAACGGCAAAGAATACGTCATTCTGGTGAAATTGAAGGATTCCGACAAACTTTCCATCGAAGAACTGATGAACATGACCGTCACCAACAGCCGGGGCGAGCAGGTGATGCTGGGCAGCGTGGCCCGGGCGGTGGCCGGGAGCGGCCCCCTGAGCATCACCCGCAAAGACCAGGCCCGCATTGTCACCGTTTCGGCCGACTATTCCGGCCGCCCCCTGAGCGAAGTGGTGGACGACATTGAACAGGCCATGACCACCGTGCCCATGCCCCTGGAGTTCAGCTACAACATCACCGGCGAGGCCGAAGACCAGGCCGAGACTTTCCGGGGCCTGACCACGGTGCTCATCCTCTCCTTCTTCCTGGTCTACATGATTATGGCCTGCCAGTTTGAGCAGCTCAAGGGGCCGTTGGTGGTGATGTTCTCGGTGCCCTTCGCGGCTATTGGGGTCATCCTGAGCCATTTTCTCACGGGCACGGTGTTTAATATGAACTCCTTCATTGGGGTCATCATGCTCACGGGCATTGTGGTGAATAACGCCATTATTCTGGTGGATCACACCAACCTTTTGCGCCGCCGCGACCGCATGGAGATGAACCAGGCTCTCTTGGAAGCCGGGCGCCGCCGCCTGCGGCCCATTCTCATGACCACCCTGACCACCATTCTGGGGCTGGTGCCCCTCTCCCTGGGCTTCGGCGACGGCGGCGAAACCCAGGCCCCCCTGGCCCGCGCGGTCATCGGCGGCCTGACCACCTCCACCTTCATCACCCTGTTCGTGGTTCCGGCCATGTACCAACTGCTGAAACCCTGGGCCGGCACCGGCCGCCGCTCGAAGGTGTCCTTCGAATAAAGCCGTTGCCGCTGAAAAACAAAAGCCCGCCTGGAGTTTCAGGCGGGCTTTTTTGTGCGTGTCTTTCAGAATAATTTTGTGGTACAATGCACCATATTCAATTGGTGGTGACTCATGACTCGGCGCAAGAAAGAAGTGGTTATTCTGCTGATTGTCCTGTTGGCGGCGGCAGTTCGCTGGTGGTTTACGGATGGGCAGTATAAGTACAATTATACCATTGAATCCATTGAGCCAGCCGCGATAACCGAGCCGCTGCATACCTGGTACGCGGGCGCGGCAGCTGTGGATGTGCCGGAGTCATTGAGGCTGTATAAATCCACAGTTGCCTTCCGCTCCGGCATATGGCCGAATGCGGCGCACCTTGAGTTTACAGACAGGAAAGAGTCGCTGCCCAGCGATACTTTCCGGCTTCCTTCGCCAAACTCCACATCAAAAAAGCTGGGCCAGCAAGACGTCACTTCCATGCTGGGCCGCCCGGCCCAACTGGCCGTCCATTTTTACAGCCGACCTTTGAATAAAAAAGATTCGCCTGAAAAGCCCTCTGTGTATTTTTTATTTTTCAGCGCCGCTATCAGGGAAGGCGAGGCGGTGTATGAATTTAGCCACACTGAACTGCTGGAACAGACGGAAGCTCCGGGCTTCACCGATGACTTTGTGGTCGGGCGCAAACTGGCGTTTATAAAGCAAAGATTTGATTTTCTGGATATCTATCACTGGACGGGCCGCAATGAGCCGCCCGCCGCGAATCAACTGGCCACCGGCTTTGGGTATATTGACCTCAGCGGCGGCTGGCCGCACCCGGTCATTGAAACATCCTTGCTCTTTCAGTATCCTGATGCTGACCTGGAGCGCAGCTACTTATTTGGCGATTTTTTGACCTTTGAGGCCTGGCATATTCAGAATAAGTCTTCGCCATACCGTTTTGAAGTGGAGAGCATTCCGACTTTCAACGATGTATCATGGGATATGGGGTTCTTTAGCATAACGCAGGAAAAACGGAAAAACTTTGATTTCGGCAATCAGGCCGCAATTTTAGCCAACCTGCGCCTCTACGCCCTGCCTCCGAAGAGCAATAAAGCCTATCATTCCTACCTGGTGGGTGTTTTCAACACTGTTTTCGAGTCGCTCCGCATGGCCGGGGAGAGTCGCCCGGACTGAGGCGCGGCGGCTTGCGCTTGACCATTAAGGCTTAATACTTTTCAAGGAAAGCGACAGGGGTCATAATTTCCGGCGTTTCCAGCCCCAAACCTTCAAAGTCTTTGTCGCCGGTGACAAAAATATCCACGCCCTCGGTGACGGCTGAGTATAGCACCGGATAATCGTTTTTGTCGCGTATCTCAAAAAGCCCAGGTGTGGGCTGTCCGGGAGTGTACACCATTTCATAGGGGAGCCGACCCAGCAAGGCATCAACCGCGCTCACCTTGCCCGGAAATTTCCGGCGCGTCACGTGCAAGAGTTCATCAACCACATATGACGAAAGCACAAGCTGATGCTCCGCGATAATTTTGCAAAGAAGAGCCTCCACCATGCTTCCGGGGAAGAAAAGCGCGGAAATCAAGACATTGGTATCAACCATTACGCGCATCGTCGGCTCCTAAGAGTTCGCGGCGCACTTCTTTCACCATGTCCACAACGTCCTGCTCTGTTTTGAGATTAAGGCGTTCCGCCTCACCGGCGAAAGCGTTTTGGGCATTTTTCAGGGCAATCATCGCGGCGTTTTCCATGATGATGCGCCCGCTTTCTTCAATAAAAACAACCTTATCGCCATCTTTAACCCCTAATTTCTTCCGTATCTCAATGGGAATGGTGATTTGGCCGCGCACGGTAATTTTTGCAAGATCCATCTTGAAACTCCTTTCCGTATTGCATTGAAATCAATGCAGCATTGTTTATAAGATACGCCAATTGTCTAAAAAAAGCAACACTTCGCCGTCATAAACGAAGCCCGTCTGTTTGTCAGGCGGGCTTTGTTTATCGTGTGGAGTTCAATGCTGCATTTTCTTCAATGTCTGCTTGATTTCCAGCAGGCGGAGGACTTGTTCCGGCTTGGTGTCTTGCGGCAGGCCCAGGTTGGTGAGGAGATTTTGCCGGATTTCTTTGAGGTAGCTCTGGCGGTCGAGTTCTTTTTCGGGCGGGGTTTCAGCGGGAGAGCTTTGGTCGGCGGCGGTTTCCGGGGGGATATTTTTTGTGTCGGCCATGGGAATCCTTTCAGGTTCATGCGGGGGGTTGCTCAGAAAAGTCCTTTCAGGCGTATGCGGTTGCTCACGGCATAGTATAAAAAATCAGCCGGAGACGAGGGTTAGGGCCGGGCGGGCCAGGACGGCGGCTTCGCGGGCGGAGAGGCCCAGGGCTTTGAGGGAGTCAGTGCGGGCCAGGCGTTGCTCGGCGGTTTCCGGGGCCGCTTCCGGGGCCGGGCGGGAGTAGGGCCGCTTGGTGACTTCGGCGTAGACGGCCAAGAGTTCTTCCTCCATCTCCGCCGCTGTCTGGTGGCGGTCCAAGGGATTGTCGGCCAGGGCTTTGCGGAAATATTCGGCCAGGGGCGGCGGAATGGGCACTTTTTGCTGAATGGTGCGCAGGTAATTATCCAGCCCCTGACCGGCCAGGGAGCCGATTTCCCAGGGGCGGTAGCCCAGGAAGCATTCCAGGATGGTCAGGCTC
The DNA here is from genome assembly GCA_031285975.1 of Candidatus Adiutrix sp. Classification (GTDB taxonomy): domain Bacteria; phylum Desulfobacterota; class Desulfarculia; order Adiutricales; family Adiutricaceae; genus Adiutrix. The sequence continues at coordinate 4,237 of JAITVE010000182.1, forward strand.
AGGGCCCAGAGGTCGGCCCCGGCCCCCTGGCTGGGGCGGCCGTTGATGGTTTCCGGCGAGAAATATTGATAGGTGCCCATAACCTGGCCGGTGCTGGTGTTGGTGAGGGCCGGGTTGGCCTTGGGGGCCAGCTGGCCCTGGCCGAATTCCGGCCCGGCCGTCTGGCGGATTTTTTGCAGCAGCCCGCCGCTCAACGGGCCGTAGTCGCTCAAGAGGGCCCGGCCGCCGGTTTCCAGCAGAATGTTGCGGGGCTTCACATCCAGCCGCATCAGGCCGATGCTGTGGGCGTATTTCAGGCCCCGGGCCACCTGGATGAAGGTGTCCATGAGCCGGGCGAAGGGGCCGGGCTGGCGGCCCCGGTAGAAATTGTGGCTCTGGGCCCCGGTCATGAGCCGGGCCAAGTCCGAGCCCTCAATGTATTCCATGATAATGACCGGGTGCCCCATGAGGGTGATGACCCGCTTGCAGTTCACCAGGTTGGGG
>JAITVE010000032.1 GCA_031285975.1 Candidatus Adiutrix sp.
GTCATTCCTGCCTCCGCAGGAATGACGAGGTAGGGGGATGGAGTGTGTGCCGACAAGTTACTCTCCTGGAAATGGATACCGGCTTTCGCCGGTATGACGGTGGAGGGGGAGCGGGGGATGCAGATGCAACACGACGCGAAGAGAAAGGCATGGGCCCCGGCCTTCGCCGGGGTGACGGGTGGCGACGGGGGTGGCTCCATCATAAAAAAGCAGGGCGGCGCTTTGCGGCGCCGCCCTGGGGTTAGAGCACTTTTCTATTGCACGGTAGTCTGCATGAAATGAAAAGCGCCCAGATGTTTACGTATTTTGCAATTTACTAAAGGCAGGTAAATTGCAAAATGCTTTAGTGACCGAATATCGGCCTAGTTGATTTTGATGCGAACGTCAACGGCCACGAAGGTATCGAGTTTCGGGTCGTAGATGACCGGGTTGAGGTCAAGCTCTTCGATTTCCGGCAGGGTCAGGAGCATGTTGCCGACATTGACCAGGGTCTTGGTCAGCGCGTCCATGCTCACGCCCGCGTCGCCGCGGTAGCCGCTCAGGAGGCGTTTGCACTTCAGGCGGTCAACCATGTCCAGCACCAGTTCCTTGCTCAGGGGCGGGTAGCCGAAAGCCACGTCGCCGAAGATTTCCACCCAGGTGCCGCCCAGGCCCACCATGACGGTGCTGCCCAACTCGGGGTCGCGGCTGGAGCCGACAATCAGCTCCACGCCCTTGGGGGCCATCTCCTGCACCAGAACGCCGTTCGCGCCCTTGAATTTGGCCAGGAATTCCTTCACCGTCTGGGCCAGTTCGGCCGGGTTGGCCAAGCCGATTTTCACGCCGCCCACATCGGATTTGTGGACGATTTCCGGGTGGTCGATTTTGGCCACCACCGGGAAGCGCAGGGTGGTCTGGGCCGCCTCGGCTTCAGTCTTAATCATGGCGCTCTTCAGGGCCTCGATTTTGAAGCAGTCCAGCAGATTCAAGGCGTCCGTCATGGAAAGGTAGGAACCCTTCTGGGCGTTGTTCACTATCTTTTTGGCCGCGATGAGGTCGTTGGAGGGCAGGCGGTTATACGAGCCCAGGGGGTACTTTTTGGGAATTAAGAGGCTCTTCAAAGCCGGAACCACCTGCTCGGGGAACTCGTAGACCGGCACGCCCGCCTTCTGCATATATTCGCGCCCGGCCTTGGAAATGCTGGGGCCGAAGAAGGTGCTGACAATGGGCATTTGTGTCTTGGCCTCTTTCGCGCCGTCGCAGAAGGCTTTGGCCACCGCGCCCGTGTCCACGGTGGCAGGCGGCACGCAGCACATCAGCAGCGCGTCGTAGGCCCCGCTGTCCATCATGGCTTTGGCGGCAATGGCGTAGTGCTCGGGCTTGGCCGCAGCCACCACGTCCACCGGGTTTTTGACGGAAGATTCAGGCAAAAGCTGCGGGTACAAGGCTTTTTGCACTTCTTCCGGCACGGGGGGCATTTCAAAACCGGCCTCGAACAGCGCGTCGGAAATGAGAATGCCGGGGCCGCCCGCGTTGGTGAGGAGGCCCACCCGCTTGCCGCTGATCTGGGGCATGGAGGACAGGGCAATGGCGGCGATGCAGCACTCTTCCACGGAGTTCATGCGCAGAATGCCCGCTTTTTCCACCAGGGCCTGCACCACGCTGTCGCTGCCCGCCAAGCTCCCGGTGTGCGAACTGGCCGCGCTGGCCCCGAAGGCGGTTTTGCCGGATTTCAGCAGCAGAATGGGGGTCTTCATGCGCGAAGCCACCTGGCAGAAACGCACCGGGTTGATGATGCCTTCCAGGTAGAAGATGATGACCTTGGTTTCAGGGTCAGCTTCCAGAATGGGCAGGAAGTCGGTGGCGCTCATGTCCATCTGGTTACCGAGGGAAACGATGGTGGAGAAGCCCAGCCCCATGTCCTTGGCGGAATCCAGAATGGCCGCGCCCAGGGCGCCGCTCTGGGTGATGAGGGCCACATGGCCTTTGGCGATTTTGCTGTCGATCATGGTGGCGTTGAAATCGGCGGCGGTGTTGATAAGGCCCATGCAGTTGGGGCCGGTGGCGCGCATGTTGTATTTGTTGACGATGGCGCGCAGTTTTTCTTCCATCTCGCGGCCTTCCGCGCCCACTTCCTTGAACCCGGCGGTGATGCAGATGACGGCTTTCACGCCCTTCTGCCCGCATTCCTCAGCCACGGCCAGCACGGCCTTGGAGGGCACGGTGATGACGGCCAGGTCAATATCGGCCGGGATGGCGGAGATGTTGGGATAGCCTTTGGCCCCCAGTACGTCTTCGCCCTTGACGTTCACAGCGTAGACCGGGCCGGGGAACTTGTCGTCGAGCAAATTCCGCACCACGGCCTGGCCCAGGCCGCCCTTGGAGGACGCGCCGATAACGGCCACGGATTTGGGTTTCACCAAAAGTTCCGTGTGGCGCTCGGCCAGGGGGATGTTCTCGTTCCAGCTTTCGATTTCCAGGCCGTACTGGGCCGGGCGGCCCTGGTAGTGAACTTTGCCGTCGCTGTCCTGAGACAAATTGCCCAGGGCCAGTTCCAGAAGCACGCGGGAGCCCAGCTTGCGGCCCTCCTCGTTCACCTGGCGCAGGAAGGCTTTGCGGTCAGCCTCGAAGTCGGCCAGGGGATATTGCACCGGGATTTTTTCCGAGAGCATCAGCACGGGGCCCGCGTCCAGTTCGGCGTTGGCCAGGTGGGCGCTGGAGCGCAGGTAGGGGGCCTTGTCGTTGAGGGCCTGGCCCACGCCGTCGGCCCCGGCGTAGGGGCGGTGCCCGTCGCGGGTGACGGAGAGGTCGCCGGGGTGGACGTTGACCACCAAATAGCGGTTCAGC
>JAITVE010000346.1 GCA_031285975.1 Candidatus Adiutrix sp.
GCGACTCAAAGGTTTCAGGAGAGTCTTTACCAGGTATGACAAGCTGGATGTCATGTATGCTGCATTCGTACTTTTTGCGCTTGTCATTGAAGCCCTACGGTAGCGTTAACAGACCCTAATAGATTGATATGCGTGAGGATTTGGCACAACCCATTTTAAAGGTATGCACAAAGTTCATAGATTTATTTAGAATTATCAAACAGTTAAGACAAAAAAATCTTGATTTATTTTTCTGGTTGGCTATAAAATGGGCTCATGTCGCAAGGCATGGGCTTTTTTTAATCCAGCTCGAACCTCATAGGAGTTATAGCATGGCAAGTAGCAATTGTCTGGCGGGTGGAAGACATCCGCAATCTGATCAGCCGCATTTCCGTGGACGGTATGCAGTAGAGGAGGTTATGAAAAGGTCATGAGTTATAAGGTCATGAGTTATTTGGCGTTGATAGGAAAACCCGAAGCCAATGTTGACGCATCAGCTTCGGGTGGTGTTGTCACAGAGCTGTCTACCTTGGCGGGTGTGCATTTATGCGACAGTTCTATTCTATGACAGTGCCTCTTTACCGTCAACACAAATCCTGAGTCAATAAAATCTGAAACCGTTCACGGCGTGGGCTGCTGCCACCCGCCTTGAACTTCACATATTCGCGCCCATGAATGGGCGATAGGAGAGTTTTATCTTGAAAGCCATTACCATACAAGAGGCCAAAGAAGCCTTGAAATATTTGAGAACACTCACCCCCGCCAATCCGAAAATGGACAATGATCTGGAAATGTCCGTCAAGGAAAGTATTGCCTTTATGGCCCCCGATTTACTGCGCCTGAGTAAGCGGGGCTTCACTCATAAGGAGCTGGCTAACGGCCTGAACATTTGCGGCATTGCCATAAAATCCGGCACGCTGAACCGTTACCTCAATGAACATCTGTCAGTCAGCAAGGGCTTAAATGAATCCGATTCAGCCACCAAAACCGAAGCCGACACACCTGAAAAATCGGAGGGTGAAATCCGAAATGGAGCCGCCAAAAATCCGAAGCCCGGTAGCATAACGCCAAGTGAAAAATCCGATTCCGCAACCGTACCCCCTGCCTACTCCGCACCATTAAAGCAGGAGCAACTCCATGCCTGAAAACGCACACGCCACAAAGAAACCACTCCAGTACTGTTCCTTCAAAACGTGGTAGGCGAAGCGTTCCCCGGTTTCCGGGTCAAACTCCACGCCCTGCCAGACCACGGAATCGGCCTGGCTGGGCGTGACTTCCAGGCCGCCGGTCACCCGGTCAGGCTCGATAAACTGCAAGGCCAGGGGGTGGCGGTTCGGGTTTTTCGGGGCGCGGAAGCTGCAAAAGAACTCGCCGCACTCCAGCCGCTGCCGCAGAGCCAACCGCTGGCATTCGTAAAAATGCAGGCGGCCATCAATGGACGCCTTGTCCATCCAATGCCGGAAGCGGTATTCAATTTTCTGGCGGGTGGCGGCGTCGGAGCCGCCGTCGTCATTCATCACCAGGGATTGAAAGCGGGCACCCTTGCCGATGACGAAGGCCAGGTGAGAATCAATGGCCCGAACGAACGGCGGGAAATTGCGAACCAGGCCGCGCACCCGCTCGCGCAGGCGGGGGTTGGCCGCTTCAATGAGGCTGTTGAAATCGCGCATCCAGCCGAGGTAGGCCTTGTTCTCCAACCGGCTGGGCTTGGCCGCCGCGTAGCGTTTGTAGAATTTGTCCAGCAGGCGAGCCGACGTCTGCCGGGCGGCCCGGCGGTAGGCCTGAAGGCGGCCCCGGCGCAAGCGCCAGCTATTGAAGCGTTGCAACATGCCCATCAGCCGCGCCCCCCGTTCACCGCGTAGGTGCGGCCCACGTAGCCCGTGCCGTCTTCCTCCGCCGCCCGCTCTTCGGCCCATTCCAAAAGAGCGCGCAGCTCGGCCACCCCGCGGTAGCTCACCTGGCGGCCCGCCACGGAATAGCTCTGCATGGTGCGGAAAGCGCGGCTCATCAGGTCGCATTTCAGCTGCTCGACCAAATCCCGCCAGGTGGTGAATGAGGTTGTGCTCTCGGCCATAAAAAATACCCCCGAAAAGTACGCCCTCAGTATAAGGCACGTTTTTTGGGGGTTCGGAGCTATGTCGGGTTTTTTAGGAGCTATGTAGGAGCCATGTTGGATTATTTGGGGTTGACAAGGTTTTTCAAAACGGTCAAAAACGCAAATTTCAGCCGTTTTGCGTCATCGTTTTTTTTGTTTGTGCGGGAGCAAAAGAGCCAGCCGCCATTCCCTGATTAACCCGGCGTCGCTGAGCCACACGCCGTTAACCTTTTTCGCCGGGAAACTCATGGTGTTGATATAGCGGATTATGGTCGGTTCGCTTTTATCCATATAGCGGCAAATTTCTTTCATGCCCATGAGGGCTCCATCCTGGGCGGCGGTGCGGTTTACCATTTGGAACTTCTCCTTTTGCATGAAAATTCGCGGCGGCGTTCGGGGGCGGGCGCGGCGGCGGCGGCCTGGGTTTCGGCTTCGAGGTATTTTATGAGGTGGTCGATGCTGGGCGTCCAACTGACGTCGCCGCAGGCTTCGGCCAGCATCAGGCAGTCGAGGTAGTGGTTGTCCTTGCGGATTTGCTCCCACACCTTTTTGCCGGAAGCCGTGCGCACCTGCCGTTCGGCGCAGAGCTGGGCCGCTAAATCGTCGTGGAGCCCGTCCTGGTTTTCGCGGGCCGGGTCGTAGCCGTAAAGGCCGATGCTGCGGCGGGCCTCGGTATCCATCAGCAGCAGGAATATTTTCTCTTTGATTTTGGCGGTATCCACGCTGTAGAGCATCAGCCCGCCGGGGATGCGGGTCTGGCGCTGCGGCAGGCGGTCAAGGGTTGACCAGCGCACGGCGGAGGACTGCTCGCGGCTGGCCCCCTTGGCGGCGTGGAGTTTTTCGTGGCCGTACATGCGCACGTGCTCATACACCTCCTCGGTGCGGGTGTACACGCCGTCGGCGGTGGTGCCGCCGGTGTCGATGGCCGCCCGCCAGATGTCCAGGTGCTGCCCGCTCGGCTTTTCGTCCGGCCCGAGCACGGGGTAGGCGCTTTCCCAGATGAGGCGGTTCACGTCGTCAAACTCGGCCAGGCGTCCGTAGTCGATGACGTAGCGGTTCATGTTGGGCATCCAGGCTTCCACCAGGTAGTAGAAGCCGACTTTCTGGGTATCGATGCCGCAGGTGAGGGCCACCGCGCCGTGGGGCACGGTGCGGGCCGGGAGGCTGAAATCGCGGCGGCTGAGGATGACGGCCTCGTCGGGCTCCACGGTGGCCGCGCTGTAGGGCATGGCCCAGAGACCGTTGACGTGGGCCTGCTTTTTTTCCGGGTCAACTTCCTCCTCGGCCTTCACTTCCCCGGCGGCGGCTTCGGAGAGGGAGACGGCGCGGGAGAGCACGGCCGGGAGCCAGAAACCCAGGCGGCGGGCACGGGGGATTTCCGGGGCCGGGCTGAAGCGGGGCGCGGACTTTTCTTCATCCAGGGAGACCGGCTTCCAGCGGCCACGGCTCACGGCCAGGTCGCGCAGGGCGTCGTTCCAAAGCGCGCCGCAGTGGCGGCATTTATAGCGGCCCAGCTTGTCGCGCACAATTTCGCGGGCCGTGGGCGCGGTTTCCTGCCCGCTGTGATTGACCTTCAACGCGACAACGCCCTCGGGCACCATGAATTGCCCCTGGTGGCAGCTGGGGCAGACGGCCTCATAGGCCAGGCACATATCCATGTCGCGGGTGACGGCCCGCCAGATGGAAGATGAAGCGTCGCCGACGGGTTTGGAGACGCGCATGATTTTGCGGCTGTGCGAATAGCTGCGGGTGCGCTCGACAAAATCCTCCACCGGGTCGCCTTTGCCGGCCAGGGTTTGGTATAAATCCTCTTCGTCAAGGAATAAATCCTGCACGGTGATGGAGGCCCGCTGCGAGGGCGACTGCGACGACGACAGGAAGAGCGACGAACCGTCCTTGAGGCGGATGTGGCCGGAAGTCATTTTGCCGCACAGCGATTTCAAAAGCGGGCTGGCTTCCAAAAGCGGTTTGAGCTTTTCGGTTTCAACGCGGCGCAGCACGTTGTCGTCGGGCATGGCCAGCATTTTTGTGGCGGGCCGCCGGTCGATGGCGTAGCCCAGGGCGGCATACAGGGCCAGGGTTTTGCCGGTCTGGGGCGCGCCGCAAACGGCGACCGCCTCCACCCCGTCTTGGCCCCAGGCGTCCATGATTTCGGCGAGGTAGGGGGCGACGTCCAGCCTCATGCGGGCCCCGCGGTAGGGGCCGTCCTGCACGATGATGTTCCGCGCCGCCCACTGGCTGACGCTGATGCGTTCCCGCTGCCGGAAGATGTGCCGCTCCCCGGCGGTGAAGCGGAAGACCGGCCCGGCGTAGCCTTCCGGGACAGCCGGAAGAGCCGCCGCCACCGGCGCGCGCTCGATATGCCGGGGGTCAAAGAGCGAGGTCATCTTCGCCGTCCTCTTGTTCGTCAAGTTCATCAGCCGGGGTGCCCGCCTCGGGCGCGGGGCCGGTTTCATCGGCCACGCCCTGGGGCACGGCGAAGGCCCGGTCACGCGCCCAGGCGTCCATCCAAATCTCCGTTTCCTCTCGCCAGAATTGAATCAATTCTTCCAGCCGCTGGTCGTCGCCCGCCACCAGGGCGATAATCCGGGGGGCCAGGCGGGGGCCGAAGGTTTCAATCTCCCGCCGGAAGAACGCGGCCCGGGCGGCCAGCTCGGTTTCGTGCTCCTCACGGCTGATAGTGTTGCCCAGTTCCCGCTCCAGCTTCAGGCGGTTGCGCTCGGCCATGGCCCGCTTGTTTTCGGCGTCGGCCTTGATGCGCTCCAGATTGGCCTCGGTTCCGGCCCTATCCTCCAGCCGCTCAAAAGCCTTGCAGTGGATAGCGGCATAGCCCAGGAGGGCGCGTTTTTCAAAATGCCCCTCGGCGTTGGTCTCGACATGTCCCGCCTTGAAATCCTTGCTTAATTTGGACTTCTGGATTTTATAGCCGTAGTCGTTCAGAAATTTCACGGCTTCAAGCTGGGTGGCGAAAGTCTGGGCGCTCATCATTCATTCCCCTTAGGCTCCAAGCCTTTTTCAATCCATTCATACAAACTGCCGCCGAGCTTGACGTATTCGCCGGGGTCTTTGCCCTCGGGCACGGGCCAGCGTTCGGCTTTGGGGTAGGTGTCCTTCCACCAGTTCCAGCCGCGAGCGCCGGGCTGGTCGTAATCCAGGGCCACCAGGATGCGGTCGGCGGCGGCCAGCTTTTGGTGCAGGGCCGGGTCGGGCTTGCCGGTGTTACTGAGCATCGCCGCCGCGCCCACGGGCAAGATTTTTTCCCGGGGGATAGAATCCGGCCCGCCGCCGCAGACTTCGGCCACGGCCACCGCGTCGAGCTGGCTTTCCAGAATGACCCAGTTCCGCACTGCGCCGTGGGCGGCGGTCACCCGTTCATCCACCAGCACCATCGGCAGGGCCGCGCTGCCCGGCACCACGTAATACGGCGTGGCAAAACTCATGCTCCGCCGGTCGGCCTCCGGCAGCCGCACCCGCATGGCCACCACCTCCCCGTTCAAAAACGTGGGGAGCAAGAGGCCGCGGGGAATCCACAGTTTCTTTTCCACCGTCCGGCCGTCGCGCAACTGCTTTTCCTCTTTGGGCAGGCCCCAGCCGGTGCGGGAGCGGTAATAGCATTTCTGGTCTTTCTCGCCGCACAGCCAGCCCAGATTTCCCTGGACGATACCGGCCTGGGATACGCCCCGCTTGAGCAGCCACTGCTGGGCCTCGGCCCGCCACAGAAGGTCGGCCATGGCCGTGTGCCACAGCTTGTGGGCCTTTTCCCGCCACAGGGGCGGCGGCAGGTCGCGGGGCGTGCCGCTGAATTTTTCTTCTTTGGCCTGCGGCGCGGCCGGGCCGGGCAGGCGGCGGGCTTCGCGCTCGCGCTCAAGGCCCAGCTTTTTGAGGGCGTCGGGGTAAGAGAGGCCTTCAACGTGTTTCATATACTCGATTAAGTCCCCGCCGTGGTCGCAGCCCCGGCAATGCCAGGTGCCGCCCTCGCCCTGGTCGGGATAGGAGGTGAAGCGATCCACGCCGCCGCAGCGCGGGCAGGGGGAGTGATAAACCGCGCCCCGCTTAGAACTGCCGCCGACCCGGCGATAGCTGACGCCGCTAGTGGCCAGCAAATCAAGAATAGTGAGCATTCCCAAGCCTCCCTATAACCTTCCCATTCTTTTATTCCATAAAATTATATAGTTAATAAGATTATGGGATAATGGGAAATAAAACGCGTATATACGCGCAGAAACGAAAAATCACCGCATCAACCGCGCGCGCGCACCTACGGTATTACTGTCTCTCTATCCCGCGCTCCCATAGCGGCATTTTATCCAGACATAACGCATAGTTGCGCCCCGCTCTCCCCTCCCATGCCTATCCCGCT
>JAITVE010000352.1 GCA_031285975.1 Candidatus Adiutrix sp.
CGCCCATGAACGCTATTATCGGAATGACGCATATTGCTCAGAATAGCAATGATCCAGACCGCATCCGTGATTGTCTTGGAAAAATAGATGATGCGTCAACCCACTTGTTGGGCGTAATCAACGACGTACTTGACATGTCGAAAATCGCCGCCGGAAAACTGGAACTGCTTTGAAAAAATTTCGAAATAGCCCCGCACCGGGGCCAAAAAGCCGGTGAGCGAGGGGCGGCGGGCGGAGCCGCCGATGGCCAGGTCGCCCTGCCATTCACTGTCCAGCCCATAGCCGCGAATGAAAAACTGGTTGGGCAGCTTGACTTTGAGGTCGAAGCGGAGGCCGCCGGGCCGCCCGTTGGCTTTTTCGGCGGGCTCGCCGAAATCCAGGGTGGCGGGCCCGCCGGAGGCCATGACCAGCTTGAGGTCAAGCTCGCCGCGGTCAACGGTGAGGTTGGAGGAGAGGGTGAGGCGATCCAGCGGGCCTTCAGCGGCCAGGTCGCCGGAGAGAAAGACTTTCAGGTCGTCGCGGTGCAGGGGGTTGAAGCGGCTCACGCGGCCCTGGGCCGTGAGGCTGGGCTGGGCCAGGTCGGCGATTTGGGCCTCCAGGGCCAGGCCGCCGCCGTGCTGGTCTTTGGCGGAGAGGACGGCGCGGAGGGGGGCCTCGGGCGCGGCGTGGGCTTCCAGGGCGATTTCGTTGACAAGGAGGCCCAGCACCCGGTCGGCATAGCGCCCCCCGGCCAGGTAGAGCGAGCCCTGGGGCTGGGGCCGGGCCAGGGAGCCGCCCAGCTCGGCCTGGATTTGCGCCCGGCCGCTGAGGCTGCGGTCGGGCTGGCGCATGAGGGCCCAGAGGGGGCCGAGGTCGCCGGTGAATTCCAGGCGGCCGCTGAGGGGGGCGGCGCGGTCGGGCGCGGGAAAGAGCCCTTCGCCTTGGCGAAGCGGCAGGCGGGCGGTGAGCTGCCCGCCGGACTTCCAGTTGGGGCCGCCGTCGAGGGCGCCGTCCACAGCCAGGGCAGGGGCAGGGCCAGCCGTCAACTGGCCGTTCAATTTCAGGCTGGGCTTAATGCCGTGGACGGCTGCTTGGGTTTGCAGGTGAAAATCACCGGCCAGCCCAGCGTGGCCCTGGGCCAGGTTGGCGGTGAAGCTGTCGAGGATTCCCTCCGGCGGGGCGAGGCCGAAACTTTTGAGGAAGCCGTAGGGGAGCTTTTGGAGGTCGGCCTTGATTTTCAACGCGCCGGGGCTGAGGTCAATATCTGCCGCCAGGCGGCCGGAGGGCAGGAAATCGATTGTGACTGGCGACAGGCGCGGGCTTTCGGCCCAGGTGAGGCGGAGGGGCTCGGCCAGCTTCAGGCCGCCCCCGGCCAGGCGGAAGTCGAGGCGGTCGAGGTCGGCAGCGGCGGCGGGGAGGTCGAAGCGGCCGTCGAGGCGAAGGCCGTCCTGGGCGGCGGCTTTGGACTCGGCCAATTGGGCGCGGTCGAGGGCGGCGGTGAAGGTGCCCAAACCGCCCTGGGCCTCGGCGGTGAGGCTCCCGGCTTTCCAGGCCAGGGGGCCGGAGCGGCCGGGGCCGAGTTTCAGGGCCACGTCCAGGTTTTGCCCGCCGAAAAGGTCGTCCGCTTGGAAGGTCAGGCCGAGTTGGTTGAGGTCAAGAAGCTGGTCATTGCCCGTGCCGATTTTGAGGGACGGGAGGCTGAGTTCGGCCTTGACCGCCTGGCGGCCCTCCGGCGCTTCCAGGGCCACATCCAGCCGGGCCGGGGAGCCGAAGAGGGGTTGCCCGGTGACGGCGGCCAGCTTTTCCCAGCCCTCCACCGCCACTTTTAATTCGCCCGACAGGCTCGGCAGGGTTTTGCCAAAAATCGCGGTTAAGCTGCCGTTCAGGTCGAGACCGGCCAGGTGGCCGTCCAACTTGGTGAGTTCCGCCCGAGCTTCGGCCTGGTCACGCCGAAAACGGCCTTCGGCGGCGAGATTCAGGGGGCCGCCGGGGCTGTCGCTGGCCCGCAGTTCCAGCCGCCCGACTAAGTCCGAAGGGGACTCGGGCGAGTAATGGCCGTCCAGCCACACATCAAGCCCCAAGTTCGCAAAAACCCCCTGGGGGGCGGTCAGTTCCGGGCTGGAAAAGTCAGCACGAGCTTTGACAATAGTGCCATCGAGCCGTCCCTCGCCTTGCAGCCCAAAGACCAGTAGCCCCGCGAGGCGCGGATCCAGAATCGCCCCTTCAGTTGCAAGCGATACATTCGCCTTGATTTCGCTCTGATCCAGGGATTCTGCCAGCCGCAAAGAGGCTTGGCCGTCCAGAATCGCGCCGTCGAACTTCGGTTCTTGAGCGCGGTTAGCCAGGTTATAACTGAAAACTGGAATCGGCTCCCCAGGGGCGAGACCGGGGACTCCCACGGCCTGAACATCCAATTTAATATCAGAATCTTTGGCCGCGCCGGTGAGGTTCAGGCGCAGTTTGCCGCTCAGGCGGTCGGCGATTTCGGGGGGGATATCGACCCCGGCCAGGACTTCGCCGGTCAGGGCGGCTTGCCAGTCGGGGTTTTCGAAGAGGTCGCGCCAGGCCTGGCCGCTGGGCCCGGCGAAATGCAGGTCGGCCAGCACCTGCCCCAGGCCGCCGAGGCTCACTTCCAGCCGCCCCGGCCAGTCGGTGAGGGGGCCCTGGCCGCGCAGGCTGGCTTGGAGGCCGCCCCATTCCGGGTCGCGCATAAGGCGGCTCAACAGGCCGCCGGGCTGGTCGTCCACGGTGAGGTCAATGTCCAGTGCGTCGGCTTCCCCGGCCCCGGCTTGGAAGCTGAGGCGGGCGGCCAGAATTTTCTGGCCCTGGCCGCCGGTGAGCGTGGTTTCAAAATCCAGCGCGGGGCGGTTGTCCAGCCATTGGCCCGAGGCGGCAAGGGAGAGCCCAAGCGCGGGCGTGTCCAGGTTCAGGGCGGCCAGGGCGTTTTCGCGCAGGCGCCCGCCCGTCAGGCGCAGTTCATCGAGGCGGATGTCCAGGGGCAGGGAAAATTCGCCGCCGGGCTCTTCCGGCGCGGCGGGGGGCATGTCCGGCAGGCGGATGAGTTCCGGGCTCGCCACCGCTATAAGGGGGATATGCAACTGCCCGCGCAGCAAGGGGAAGAGGGCGACTTCGGCCTCGACCTCGGCGGCGGTGAAGAAGGGGCCGCCAGCGTCGCTCACGGCCACTTTTTGGGCCGAAAAGCGGCTGGGCAACGGCCCGGAAAAGTCGGCGGCGGTCAGGGTTATCCCCTGCTCGGCCAGCAGGCCGGTCAGGCGGTCGGCCACATAGGCGGCCCCCGAAGAACTGCGGAGCCACAACAGTAATCCGCCCGCTGCCAATGCGAAGACGGCCAGAAGAATCCCCGCTATTTTCAAGGCTTTTTTGAATATTTTTCTATTCATCAAAAGCTTTGCCCTATACTAATGTAAAGCTGCCAGGAGGAATCGCCGGGGCGCTTGTCCAGCGGCACGGCCACGTCCGCCCGCACGGGGCCGATGGCGGTGTAGTAGCGGAAGCCCAGGCCCGCGCCCCAGAGCAAATCCTGGAAAATTTCTTCGTCCACGTTTTCATAGACCATGCCGCCGTCAATAAAGGCCACCAGGCCCATAGTCTCGGCGAAACGCCAGCGGGCCTCCGTCCCCACTTCCACCTGGGAAACGCCGCCCAGGGGCTCGTTTTTATTGTTGCGCGGGCCCACGGACTGGTAGTCATACCCGCGCACCGAGCCGCCGCCGCCGCTGTAAAAACGCAGGGTGCTCGGCACCTCCCGGCTGTTGTCCGCACCCCACAGGGAGCCCCACACGCCGCGTGTGGCCAGCACCAGGCGCTCCGAGCCCAGGGGCAGGAAGTAGCGGCCCTCCACCCGGCTGCGCACCACGTTGAAGCTGTCGTGAAAAGTGCCGGTATAGGGCGCGGCCAGCAGCATCAGTCGCCCGCCCCGGCTGGGGTCAAGCAGGTTATTGGAACTGTCGTAAGCGGCGGAGGCGGCCAGGCCGAACATGAGGAACTCTTTTTGGGGCTCGTCCGGGTCTTCCAGGGAGCCGCCTTCCACCGAGCCCAGGGCGCTCACCGTCCACCGCCGGGACAGCCGCCGCTCCAGACCGGCGGCAAAGGCCCCCGACCACAGTTCGTAAGCGTCGCTGTCTTCGTGCAGAATGCCGCCCCGGGCGATCAAATCCTGATCCGGGCGGGCGAAAAAGGGATAGCGGTAATCGGCGGCGAATTCCTGCAAGTCGCCCCACAGGGGCAGGTCGAGGCGCAGCCGGTCGCCGTGGCCGGTGAGGTTGCGGTGCTCCCAATAGCCGGTGAGCCCCGGCCCGAAGTCAGTGTCGTAACTCACCATGCCGCCCACCGTGCGCTCCGGCCCGCCCACGGCGCGGATAACCACCGGGCGCAGGCCGTCGGGGCCGTCCTCGCGGGCGGCATAGCCTTCCACGGATTGGAAAAGCCCGGTTTGGCGCAGGGCGGCCAGGTAATTGTCCAGCAATTCCTGGTTCCAGGGCGCGCCGCTTTTCCAGGTTTGCTGCGCGTTCAGATAGGTGCGATCCACGGTAATCTCGCCGCTGGGCTCCACCTGCCCCATGCGGGCAAAGCTGCCGGGCTGAACCAGCACTTCGGCCTCCAGGGTTTTCTGGGTTCTGTCCACCGTGTAGCGGGTGTTTTCCACTCGGGCGCGCGGATAGCCCCGGTTGCGGAAGGCGGCCTCGGCCAGGTTCACCGCGTTCAAAATGTCGTCGGCCACCGCCGGGGAGCCTTTGGCCAGGCCGACATCCTCAAGGGAGGCCGGGGGCGCGGTTGCGCCCGCTTCGCTGGCCAGGGGCTCGGCGGGAATCACCGCCGCCCGGCCCAGGGTATATTGCTTGCCGGGGCTGAAACGGATGACGGCCGCCACTTTGTCCGCCTCAATGTTCAGGCGGCCTTCCACATAGCCGTCATAATAGCCCCGGCTGTGGAGCAGGGCCCGGCCTTCGTCCAAAGACACGGCCAGCCGCTGCTCCAGGGTGGCCAGCATTTCAGGCTCCTTGTCAAACTGGGACAGGCGGCTTGTTTTTTCAAATCTTTCAGCTAATTCGGGAACTTCAGGGGATTGGCAGTCGATGCTGTAACGGTAGAGCCGCCGGTCGGCGGCCACCACAGTGTTCGCGGCGCGGGCCGAGCCGGCCAGTTCGGGCGGCAGTTTGGGGGCGGGGATATTCGCGTGGAGATAGGCCAGGTTGCCGCCGGTTGGCGGGGCCGAGCCGCCCGCCACTGAAGCCGGGCCCTCCGGCCGCCCTTCCGGGCCGAAAACGCCGCACCCGCACAGGGCCAGCGTCAGGCTGAGGACGGCTGTAAACCGGACGAACATGCTCCCCCTTTATTCGCCGTTGTTCAGGAAGGCCTCGCGCCGGTTTTCCTGGGCCTGGCCCACCACATCCTTGGTCATGTTGATAATCGGCGAAGCGTCGGTGGGGGCGGCGCCCACGCGGGCGTTGGCCTCGGCCAGGGCCTGCCCGGTTTCCGCCGCCTCGTCCAAATCCGTGCCGCCGGAAGTCGGCGCCGTTTGAGAATCGGTGGGCTGCACCTGATAGACTTCATCTTTATTGAGAGACGAGTAGACCATCGCCGCGATAATAAGCAGAACCACCAGCAACAAGCCGAGAATAATCCGCCCCCGCACCAGGCCGCTGTTGTCCGGCGGCGTGTAGCCGGTGCGGAGATTGGTGCGGCAGTTGGGGCAAAAAACTTCCGGCAGATCCACCATAGCGGAGCAGGCCGGGCAGCGCAGTTTAGGGCTAAAGCCGCCCCCCGCAGGCCTTTGATTGATATTCGATTCCATTTCACTCCCTCCAAGGGAATTTTCACTGTACCCCGGTCGGGCAGAGAAAATATTTCATGAGACGTGCATTTATGTATTATAATACAAATCCAAGGCGAATAAAAGCGCCCTGAAGCCCTTCAAGAGAAGCGCCGGGAGGGCCTGCCGCCTAACCTGCTGGATTTTTTCAAAAAATCCAATATGCAGTGGCTTGGGAAATTTTCGCCCAACATCTAGGCCTATATAAGCATAATTAGGCCTAAATATCCATTGTTTTTTTTGAAGAAAGGTCAGAATTTTATGAATATCAGCGAATTGTTTGGGGCGCTTCAGCAAAAAGCTGAAAAAGCGTCTTTGGACGCGTCTCTCGAAGTCAGCGTTTCCGTCACCCTCACCGGCTCCGACCCGGCCCAATGGCAGGCCCGCGCCGAGGGCGGCCGCCTCACCCTGGCCGAGGGCGAGAACCCCGGCGCGGACGTTACCGTCACGGCCTCCAGCGAAACGGCCATCGCCCTGTATGAAAAAAAACTCAGCCCCATGATGGCCTTCCTCACCGGCAAAATAAAGCTCGGCGGCGACGTGGCCAAAATAGCCCTGCTGAAGAAGCTGGCGGGCAAGTAAGAGCGGCCCGGCGAGGCACACAATGAAGGCTGGTGAGACCTTATGAAAAAGATACTGAAGAAAATCGCCATAGCCGCCGCGGTGCTGCTGCTGGCCGCTGTGGCGGGCCTGACCTGGCTGTATCACCGGTCGAACCTGACCATCGAACCCGTGGCCATCACCGAGCCTTTGGCCCCCTTCCGCATCGGCCCGTATCTTTTCAATATCCCGCAATCGATATCAAAAATAGAAGGCAACGGCCCGGGTAGCCGCATACATTTTCCACACGACAGCATGAGATTGCTGGAAACATTATATGCCAATATAAATGACCAGGACGCGGAATTTGAAATTGCCGTGGCCGACCTTACCGCCAAGCCGGATGTTCTGGGCTTTGACGATGTGAGTTCAGAGTTCGACAGTCCTGCTTTCATCGTGTATTTCAAACAGGTTGAAGGTGGAAAAGAATCAATAACCTGCGATGTGCTTCTCAAACAGCCTGCCGGTTATTTGTGGTTCACTGGCCTCGGATACGCAAATCCCCTGGAATTTCCTAAAACGGTCTATACAAACCGCGAAGAATTAAAAAAACAGGCTCTGTATTTGACTAAACTATTTTTAGCTGATTACCGCTGGACGGGAGACGAGCCCTGCCTGAATGACCCCGGCCACAAAACACGGCACGGGCTGGTGGCGGCGGCCAATCAAAACCGCGCTTATTGGATGAGTTCAAACGCGTTTCTGCGTGGTGAAAGGCTTAAGAAAAACTTTTATATTTTTGTGGGCGGTTCTTTGGGGTATCCAAGTACAGATGTAAAACCACAGTCTACTCTGTCTGCGGCTATTGACTATATCAGCGACAAGACTGTGCAGGTGCTGTATGGGGTCATATCTGGCGAGGAACCGATAATTGATAGATTCAAGACAGAAGTTGCCGGGCTACCGGGCACCAGTATTATAAAAACGTTTTCGGGCAACCCCGAGGCACGAACCGCATTCAACGCTGACTGGCGAACTCCCCTTGATACATCCAGCAAGATACCGGTTCTGCCTTTAACTTTTTCATTCATCACACCTTCACACAAGGGTACTGTCATCTCCGACCTGCCCCAACTTCTCGGCGAATGGCAGGCCATCACAGGAAATATTCAACTGGTCGGCGAGTGAGGATTGCCCCGGCTTATATGTCCTAATCCCCGCGTGACGACCAACAAGGGCGGGGCACACTGCCAATCGGCAACGACCCCGCCCTTTTATCGGCACACTGTTTTTCATGCGAAGCAAATCTGGAAGGCGGTTCCTCCGCTACACCAAGGCGGACAGCAAGGCCAAGGCTTCGGGGATTTTGGCGGCTTCGGGGCCGCCGGCCTGGGCCATGTCGGGCCGCCCGCCGCCTTTGCCGCCCACGGCGGCGGCCATTTTGGCCACGATTTCGCCCGCTTTGAAGCGGCTGGTGAGTTCCGGGCCGACCATGACCAGGAGCATGGCCTTGCCTTCGGCGGAGGCTGCCGCCAGGCCAATCAAGGCCTGGGCCCCCAGGCGGTCTTTAAGCTCGTCGCCGATGGCGCGCAGGGCTTTGGGGTCTTCGGCTTCCACTTGGGCGGCCAGCAGTTTCACGCCGTTTTTTTCCACGGCCTGCGCGGCCAACTGGGCGGCGCTGGGGCCCTGGGCGGCCCGCCCGCCTTTTTCCAGCTCTTTCACGCGGGTTTGGAGTTTGGCGATTTTTTCCAGCAATTCTTCAGGCTTGGCTTTGAGGCTGGAGCCCAACTCGCCCAGGAGGCGGCGGCGGCTCTGGATGTATTCCACCGCGCCCTCGCCGGTGAGGCACTCGAAACGGCGCACCCCGGCGGCCACCGAACTTTCGCCGGTGATGACGAAGGCCCCGATTTGGCCGGTGCGGCCCACGTGGGTGCCGCCGCACAGTTCTTTGGAGTAATCGCCCATGGAGACCACCCGGACGCTCTCGCCATAGCGCTCCTCAAAAAGGGCCACGGCCCCGGAGCGGGTGGCTTCGTCGATGCTCATGACTTCGGTGTTCACCGGGTAATCCTGGCGGATGGCTTCGTTGACCAGCTTTTCCAGGGTCTCAATTTCTTCGGGGCCCACAGCCGAGGGGTTGGTGAAGTCAAAGCGCAGGCGGTCGAAACCCACCAGGGAACCGGCCTGGCGCACGTGGTCGCCCAGGACGCTGCGCAGGGCTTTGTGCAGCAGGTGGGTGGAACTGTGGTTGCGGGCTGTGGCCAGGCGCTGCCCGGCGGCGACTTCCAGGCGGGCCTTTTCCCCTGCCCTGATTTCGCCTTCGGCCACCGTGCCGCAGTGGAGGAAAACGTTGCTCCCAGGCGACTTCCGCACTTCGAAAATATCCACCAGGCCGGAGGGGAAGTGAATCTCCCCCGCGTCCCCGGCTTGGCCGCCGGAAAAGGCGTAAAAGGGCGTGGAGGCGAAAACCAGCATGACTTCATCGCCCTTGGCCGCGCTCTCCGCTTTCGCGCCGTCCTTGACCAAAAGGGCCAGGGGCTCGCCGTCGGCGGCGAGGGAGTCGTAGCCGGTGAAGGCGGTGGTGAAGCCTTTGGCGGTCATTTCATTGACCAGCGCGGCCACTTGGTCGCTTTCGCCGCCGCCGCCTTTCCAGGAGGCCCGGCTCTTGGCTTTCTGCTCGGCCATGGCCTCGTCGAAGCGGGCTTCGTCCACGGCCAGGCCGTGCTCGCGGGCCACATCGCCCACCAAATCCAGGGGGAAGCCGTAGGTGTCGTAGAGCTTGAAGGCCAGGCGGCCGTCGATAACCGTGCCCTTCTTTTTGGCCAGGTCGTCGATGGCCTCGCCCAGCATGGTCATGCCCGCGCCCAGGGTTTCGCCGAAACGCTCTTCCTCGGCGGTGATGATCTGCTTGATGTAGGCCCCGTTGTCCACCAGCTCGGGGTAGGCCCCGCGCATGTGCTCAATGATAACATCGGTGAGCCCGGCCAGAAAGGGTTTCTCTAAACCCAGCTTGCGGCCATGGCGCACGGCCCGGCGGAGGATGCGCCGGAGGACGTAGCCCCGGCCCAGGTTCTCCGGCCGCACGCCGTCGCCGATGAGGAAAGTCACGGCCCGGGCGTGGTCGGCCAGCACCCGGGTGGAGACGTTGGTGGCAAAGCCGTCGTCGCCGGGCTTCAGTTCGCGGCCGTAAACGTAGGGAATCTTGGTCATCCCGGCCACTTTTTCAATGAGCGGGGTGAAGAGGTCGGTCTCGAAGTTGGAAATCACGCCCTGGCAGACGGCGGCCAGGCGTTCCAGGCCCATGCCGGTGTCGATGGAAGGTTTCGGGAGCGGCTTCATATTGCCGGAGGCGTCACGCTCGAACTGCATAAAGACTAAATTCCAGATTTCCAGGTAGCGGTCGCAGTCGCAGCCCGGCGCGCAGTCCGGGCGGCCGCAGCCGATGTGCGGGCCCTGGTCGATGAGGATTTCGCTGCACGGGCCGCAGGGGCCGCTGTCGCCCATGGACCAGAAATTGTCCTTTTCCCCCAGGCGGTAAATGCGGTCGTG
>JAITVE010000006.1 GCA_031285975.1 Candidatus Adiutrix sp.
GTGATGCGCATTCGATTGATGCATGGCTCGGCCTTTTGATGGAGTTCGGCGGCGTCAATCTGCAATGCATGGCGCTCCTGGATGAAGCCAATACCGGAGCATATGGAAATCCGGTTCCCACGCAGGTGCCGCTGAAAGTGGAAAAAGGCCCCTTCATCGTAGTCACCGGCCATGACCTGCACGACCTGAAAATGCTTTTGGAACAGACCGACGGCCAGGGCGTCAACATCTATACCCACAGCGAAATGCTGCCCGCCCACGCCTATCCCGAACTGAAAAAACACCCGCAGCTCAAGGGCAATTTCGGGACGGCCTGGCAGAACCAGCAGACCGAGTTCAAAGACCTTCCGGCCCCGATTTTGTGGACGACCAACTGCATTATGCCCACCAAAGAGAGCTATGCCGACCGCGTGTACACCACCTCGGTGGTGCAGTATCCCGGCGCGAAGCACATTGCCGCCGACGCGAACGGGCATAAGGATTTTTCAGGCCTCATCGCCCACGCCAAGCAGCTTGGCGGTTTCCCCGAGGAGCGGCAGTTCACCGGCGTGAACGGCGGCGCCACCATGACCACGGGCTTTGGGAAGCAGACCGTTCTCGACAACGCCCCGGCCATCATCGACGCGGTGAAGGGCGGAGCCATCAAGCACTTCTTCCTGGTCGGCGGCTGTGACGGCGCCCAGCCCGGCCGCAGCTATTACACCGATTTCGTCAAGCAGACCCCCCGCGACAGCGTGGTGCTGACCCTGGCCTGCGGCAAGTTCCGCTTCAACGATTGGGACGCGGGCATGATAGGCCCCTTCCCCCGCATTCTCGACATGGGCCAGTGCAACGACGCCTACGGCGCGATTCAGGTGGCCGTGGCCCTCAGCCAGGCCTTCGGCTGCGGCGTGAACGAACTGCCGCTGACCCTGGTGCTGTCCTGGTATGAGCAAAAAGCGGTCTGCATCCTCTTGACCCTGCTCTCGCTGGGCATTAAGAATATTTACATCGGGCCCAGCGTCCCGGCCTTCTTCTCCGAAGCCGTGGTCAACACCATCGTCGAAAAATTCGCCCTCACCCCCATCTCCACCCCGGAAGCCGATTTGAAGAAGATTCTGGGCTAACCGCTTAAACGCATTAAACGGCCCCGCAGTCAACTGCGGGGCCGTTTTTTATTTGGTATTCCTGCACATTTGCTATGAATGTATTTGCTCTGTACTATTTTGGATTTTTTCGATATATTTATAGCAGGAAACAGCTTTTCAGGCGGAGGGGAAGCATGAACAGCATCAATGAAATAACCCTGACGGTGGAATATGGCAAAGAAGCCGACGGGCGGTTTATGGCCGATATCGGCCTGATACCGGGGGCTATGGCCTGGGGGACGGATAAAGACGAGGCGGCCCGCAAGGCGGTGTCCATCGCGCTCAAGACCATTGCCGATGAAATAGAACAGGGCCAGCACCCTGTGCATGATATCGACATCAGCGTATCATTAATTCACCGCAACGCTCATGCCGCTAAAAAATTCCCACACTACAAAATTGACGACCTTCTCGCCCAAACCGACTTTGAGGCCATTGCCAATGACGAATACATGAAGGACTGGCGCACCATGCCGCCTGTGGGGCGCGAGTTAGAATAATGAAAGCCGGGGACATTTTTTACATAAATTTTGACCCGGCGGCAGGGCAGGAAATCATAAAGCGCCGCCCGGCCCTGGTGGTTTCCGACGAAAAATATAACGCCAAAACGGGCTTGCCCATCACTTTGCCGATAACCAACGGCCGCTTTATGGGCGGGCTCGCGGTTGACCTCAGTGGGCACGGCTTAAAAAGTTCCGGCGCTGTTATTTGCGGGCGGGTGAAAGAAATGGACTTTGAGGCCCGTAATGCGCAGTACGTGGAATCAATTCCAAAGAATTTGCTGGAAGAAGTCATCAGGAAAACGGTCGCGGTTTTGTTTCCGTCCTTGCTCAATACATAACATTTTTCTCAAATATGTGTACGAGAGCCGCCTTCGGGCGTTTTTTTGTGCCTGAAACCAGTTGGCAATAATCTTGCATACTAAGCCGTCGGTAACAGTTCGACGTCGGGAAACGTCAAAAAATGGACGAGGTAAAGCGCCATGAGCATCTACGATAAACCTAAAGTGACGGTTCTGATTTCCACCTTCAACCGGCCCCAATATCTGGCGGAAGCTATTGAATCCGTTGTGAATCAGCGGTTTCAGAACTGGGAGCTCATCGTCCTGAACGACGGCGGCGTGGACGTGCGGGAAGTGGTGGACAAATTTGCCGACCCCCGCATCATCTACGTCCCCGACGACGTGAACAAGGGCGCGGCCCGGCGGTTCAACCAGGGGCTCTCCCTGGCCCGGGGCGAATACGTCACCTACCTCGGCGACGACGACCTCTTTTACCCCAACCATGTGGAAGTGCTGGCCAAGGCCCTGGACGAGCACCCGGAAGTGGCCCTGGCCTATTCCGACCTCTACGCCGCCTCTTCCATCGCCGACCGCAAGACCGGCAAGCGTTACGTGCTCGACCGCCGCATCAGCGTTTCGCGCGGCTTCAACCGCGAGTTCATGTTCCACTTCAACCATGTGCTCCACGTCAGCCTCATGCACCGGCTGGACGCGGCCAAGCGGGTCGGCTGCTTTGACGAAAACGTGAAAGTGCTCATCGAGTGGAGCCTCAACCGCCGCCTGGCCTTTTTGTACGACTTCTACCATGTGGAGGAAGTGACCGGCGAATACCACATGGCGGTGTTCAAATCCGACCGCATCTCCGTGCGCGAGCGGCGCAACACCGAGTCTTACAAGCACAACCTCCGCAAAATCCGCTGCAACTTCCCGGCCGAGCCCTGGAACAAGGTGGAGCGCATCGACATGCTCTACCCCGTGGACGAGTGGGGCCCGAAGCTCAACCAGCATTTGCGGGAAATTATCGACAGTTTCGACCATCCCTTCAAAATATGCCTCATCAACAACGGCACCAACCGCACCCCGAAGGAGATTGAAAAGTCCCTGGGGAATTTGATGGAGCTCAAGAGCATCAGCATTATGCACCTGAGCCAGAAGGAATCGAACCCCCTGATGGCCTGCCGCCACGCGGCCAAGAAATCCAACGCACGCTACCTGTTTTTGGTCAGCCCCAAGCTGGCGGCGGTGAAGTCGCCCAAGCGGCTCTTCGCCACCCTCCAGTTCCTGGCCGAAAACCCGCAGCACAAAGCCGTGCGCTGGCAGGTGGAGGAAGAGGCGGGCAGCCCGCTGGACTGCCTCATCGAGCGCGAATATTTCATTAAAAACTCCAAGCCCGGCAAATACGCGCCCATTCACCTGTCGGCCATCACCATCGGCCTGGCCAAGGGTTTCAAGTTCGACGCCATGTTCACCAAATTCAAGGAACATCGCAAGAAAAAAGAATGGAAGGAATGCCGCCGCCTCATTGACGACATTTTGAAGGAAACCGCCGGTTTCCCGCATATTCAGTACCTTATCCACTACCTGGCCCCGGTGTGCCTGGCCCAGAAGGATTACGCGACCCTGGAAAAAGAGTTGCGGGCCCTCATCGACCGCGGCTACCGCTCGGACAACCTCATCCGCCTGGGCTACATGTACAGCCAGCAGGGCCGTTACCCGGAAGCGGTGGAGACCCTCAAGGAAGCCCTGGCCGAGCACGGACTCACGGAAGACGATTTTGAAGCCGACTGCTTCCCCTTTGACCGCAAGACCAAGCTGTCGGTCTTCCACCTGTTCATCGCCCTGGCCGGCGCTTACCTGGAACTGAACGACCCCGGCCAGGCCGCGCGTTACTACCACCTGGCCTCCAAAATGGCCACCAGCAGCCACGTGCCCTTCCTGGGCTTCGCCAAAGTCTACATGCTGGCCGGGCAGTTGGATCGCGCCGAGGTGGCCCTGCAAAAATTGCCGGTCAAAGGCGGGCAGGAAGACCCGGAAACCCACCGCATTCTGGGCAAGCTCTGCCAGAAGCGGCGCAACCTGGAACTGGCTTTCGGCTGCTACAGCCGCGCCTTCGAACTGGCCCCGGCCGATGAGAAGAACGTCGATCCCTACTACTTCGTCGGGGCCTCCCTGGGCCGCTGGGAGGAGATGTACAACACCCTCTCCACCTTCAGCCACCAGAACCCCGAGAGCGTCATCGGCCTGGCCCGCCTGGCCGCCGTCTCGTTCCAGCTGAAAAATGAGACCATGGCCGCCGACATGGCCGACCGCTGCCTGGAGCTCGACCCGGCCAACCCCATCGCCAAGAGCATCCGCTCGCGGATCATCAAGAACGCGGAAACCGCGCCCATGCCCGCAGCCGAAGCCATCATCGACGTGGGCGGCCTGCGGCTGGACATGGACATCGCGCCCATCGCCTGGTGAGGGTTTGCGGGAAAACGGCCCTCCTCCGCAGGAATGGCGGGAAAAGGGAACCTGACACGGGTTCGTAAAGATTTTGAGGGAAATGGCCGATATAAGTTACGGCAGGTCATGAGCACGGGAGCAAGGGAGAGGTAGAATTATGGCAAGCACAGGGGTCATATCGGGCGGCATCCAGTGGACGGGCGTCGCCACCGGCACCGACTTCAAGGCCATGGTGGAAACCCTGGTGAAGATTGAGAACCGCACCGTGGTGCGGCAGCAAACCTGGCAGTCTCAGTGGCAGGCCAAGCTGACCTCCATCAACCAGCTGGACTTGCGGCTGGGCGCCCTGAAAACCGGCTGCCAGAGCTACGACACCCGCGACGAGCTTTTGACCCGCAAGGCCACCAGTTCCGATGAAAAAGTGGTCACCATCAACAACACCTCCACGGCGGCCACCGGGGTTTTCAACATCACCGTGGGCGAGAATATCGGCGAAAAAGTGGCCTCCCGCACCTTCAGCGACGCCGCGACCATTGGCATGAACCACCTGACCGACGCCGAGGGCCGCCCCATTGACGCCAACGGCGACATCATCGTCCACCCCAGCCCGCCGCCGGGCACCCCGGTGGACGCCGATGGCCGCCCCCTCGACAGCGAGGGCAACATTCTGGTCGACCCCGACCCGGCGAACTATTACTACCCGCCCATGACCATCAGCATGGGCGGCAAAACCGTGGAACTGACCTATGACGCGACGAAAAGCGGCGCGCTGGGCACCTTTCACGAAGACATGACCATGGAAGACCTCGCGGGCGCCATCAATGACAAACTGGCGGACATGGAGGCTACCACCCCGGACGACACGCCGAAAATCCGCGCTGAAGTGGTCTATGACAAAACCCGGGGCAGCGGCGACACCTACAGCCGCCTGACCATTGTGGGCCTGGAAGGCGGGGTGAAGAACCACATCACCGTCAGCGACCCCACCGACCTGTGCATGGACAGCAACTCCATCGACGCGCCCGTCACCACTTCCTGGGTCGGCTCCCAGGCCATACCCAAAGTCTCGGCCGATTCCAACTACACCGGGCACGCCAACAAAACCATCACCGTCGTGGCCACCACCGTGAAGGGCAACGGCATTCTGGGCGTGGACGACATCGAGTTCAGCTGGGCCGACACCGAGGGCAAAAGCGGCACCTTCAAAGTCACCGCTGAAAACTGGGACGCGGCCAACAACTGCCTGAAAGAAGACATTGAGCTTCTGCAGGGCGTGAAAATTTCCTTTGACGGCGCGCAGCAAAACCGCATCCGCAAAGACGAGGCCTTCACCATCGACTGCCAGACCCCGGTGACCCAAAAAGCCGCCGACGTGGGCCTGGCCCAGACCGATAAATGGGTGCACCGGGGCGTGGGCGACCTCACCAGCCCGGTGACCAAGGGCCAGGGCTCGGCCGCCCAATTCGCCTACACCTACGCCGGGAAGGAATACACGGTCAAACTCTCCAACGAAGTGGGCCTCCAGGGTTTGATTGACGCCATTAATAAGGATTCCAACAATCCCGGCGTCATCGCCAGCTACCTCAACGACGGCATGGGCACCTCCACCTCCTACAAGCTGGTCTTGACCGGGCGCGATTCTGGGGTGGAAAACAGCATCACCATTTCCGACAAGAGCAATCTCAACATGATGCCCTGCGGGCCCGAAACTTTTACCCATTCCCGCGAGGCCTCCAACAGCATGTTCCGGGTGGACGGCTTCCCCGACGACGAAGTCAGCTGGGCCCAGCGCCCCACCAACGATGTGGGCGATGTGTTCGACGGCATCGTGGTGACCCTGCAGGGCAAGGGCGACGCGCAAATCATTGTGCAGAACGACGTCACGGCCATGAAGGACAAAATCAAGCAGCTCATCGAGGCCGTCAACTACGCCAAAAGCTACATCAAAGAGCAGACCAAGTTCAGCGGGGCCAAAATGGTCTCGAAGTTCAACGAGCAGACCCAGCAGTTCGAGCGCGTGAACGAAAACGGCACGGACGCGGCGGGCAATTCCAGCAGCGACCCCAGCGGCATCATGATCGGCAACTACGGTTTCCAAATGGCTCAGAGCGCCATTGACAAAATGATGACCGGCCCTATTTTCAGCCGCCAGGAATTTATTCAGGCCATTGACCCGGACAAGGAAAAAGAGGCCACCTACCCGGTGCGGGTGGAAGACGAAGAGCGCGACGGCCCCTCCCAGGAAGGCCTGTATAACGCCTATCTGGAAAAGCATGGCCTGGTTTACACCCGCATGAGCGACCTCGGCATCATCAGCGACCCGGATCAGGCCGGGCAGTACATCCTCAAAGAGGAATCCAAGCTGACCGAAGCCCTGACCAAAAACCCGGAAGCCGTGGTCAGAATGTTCACCTTCACGCCCGAAGACGGCGAAACCATGCCCGGCGACGGCGAAACCAAGCTCTACAAGCACGCGCCCTGGACAGACGAAGAGGCCCGTTTCCATTTCGGCGGCTTCAACGTGATGATGGGCTACATCACCAACGACATGACCCGCACCCACGACGACATCGACGCCCAAACCGGCAATGTCGTCAAAGCCGGCAAGGGCATCACCAAAGTTTTGGCCGACAACTACGCGGGCATCATCAAAGACATTGACGACAAAATCCTCCGCGAGCAGCGGCGGGTCTCCATGGTGCAGCAGCGGCTGGAAGACAAATTCGCCCGCCTGGAAGTGCTTCTGGCCGGTCTCGAAGACCAGTCGAAGGGCATCGAGGCCCAGATATCAAAACTCAACGGCGGAGCCTGATAAAAGGCCGCCCGGCTGGGGCGGCCCGATGACCACACTTTTCACACAACGGCGGCCCCAGGCGGCGGCCAAGGATTGAGGGGGATATACCATGAATGCCTACGGAACCGATCAGTATCGCCAAACCCAGGTGACGACAGTGGACAAGGGGCGCCTGATCGTGCTCCTGTACGAAGGGGCCATAAAATTCCTGCACGAGGCGGCCCAGGCCCAGCGTGACGGGGACATAGCGGGCAAATCGAGCGGCATCAACCGCGCGCTGGATATTATCGGCGAACTGAGCCAGTCGCTCAACATGCAGGACGGCGGCGACATCGCCTTCAACCTCAAGCGCATCTACCAGTTCTGGACTGACCACCTGCTGAAGGCCAAAATCGTCCGCGACAGCCCGGCCATGGACGACGTCATCAGCATGATGTCGAGCCTGATAGAGGCCTGGCAGACGGTCTGCAACGACGCCGAAGCCGCCCAGGCCGCCGCGGCCCGCCCCCAGCCCATCACCACTGCCACCACCGCCGCCCGCACCATTTAAGCGGCCCCATACACAATACCCGGCCTCCGTCAGCAAGAAATGACGGCGGTCGGGTATT
>JAITVE010000050.1 GCA_031285975.1 Candidatus Adiutrix sp.
TTATGGACGCGCCCAAAGCGGGCGGCTGGGATCTCAAGCGCCACGTGCAGACCCACCGCGATCCCGACGGCATCCGCCGCTATCTGGACGGCTATTCGCCCCTGGGCCTCGACCCCTCCAAGATGGCCTACACTACAAGCGATGTGAAACCCATCCTGAGCGTCAAGCCCACCCGCAAGCAGAAAATCGTGCTGGCCACGGTGGGGGCCGACGCGCACGTGGCCGGCATCAACTGGGCCCGCCAGGCCCTGGAGCAGGCGGGCTACGAAGTGGTCTTCCTGCGCGGCATGAACCTGCCGGAAACCGTGGCCGAGGTGGCCGCCGAAACCAAGGCCGATTTGGTGGGCGTCAGCAACCTCCTGGGCCTCGGGCAGGAACTCTTCCCCCGCGTGGGCCAGCGCCTCCAGGCCCTGGGCCTCCGGGACAAAATGACCATAGTGGCCGGTGGGCGCATCGCCGAAAAAGAGGAAGAGCACACCTATTACGACGACCGCATCAAAAACGAAGGCCCCGGCTTTTTGGGCGTGGACGCCTTTTTCGGCCCCGGCACCGAGGAAAAAGCCTTTTTGGACTACATTGAAAAGGCCCTCGCAACGGCCAAGTAAGCAGTCCGTGGCAACCCGGTTGGAACATACATACGCCCCCCCGTGCCGTCATTCCGGCGAAAGCCGGAATCCATTTCCAGGGAAGCAGCTTGTCGGCTGAGAAGCCGCTTCCCTGGAAATGGGCCCCGGCTTTCGCCGGGGTGACGGCCAGGGGGAAGCCGCAATAGCCATAGCCATCAGCTTTTTATCGGCGGCCTTCAGACCGCCGAAACAGGAGTACACCATGTCGGAACAAAAAAGAATTCCCTGCGTCATCGCCCGCGGCGGCACCAGCAAGGGCATGTATATTAAAAAGAACCACCTGCCGAGCGACCCGGCCCAGCGCGACGCGGACATCCTGGCCGTGTTCGGCAGCCCCGACATCCGCCAGATCGACGGCCTGGGCGGGGCCGACCCCCTGACCAGCAAACTGGCCATCATCGGCCCCCCCACCCGGCCGGACGCGGACGTGGATTACACCTTCGGCCAGGTCAGCTTCAAGGCCCCGATGGTGGACTATTCCGGCAACTGCGGCAACATCTCCGCCGGGGTGGGCCCCTTCGCCATTGACGAAGGGCTGGTGAAAGTCACCGAGCCGGTCACCACCGTGCGCATCCACAACACCAATACCGGCAAACTCCTCATCGCCGAAGTGCCGGTGAAGGGCGGCTACGCCGCCGTCAACGGCGACTGCGCCATTGACGGCGTACCCGGCACCGGGGCCAAGATTATGCTGGACTTCGCCGACACCAAGGGCTCGGCCACCGGCAAGCTGCTCCCCACCGGCAAGGTCAAGGAAGTGCTGAAAACCAGCCTCGGCGACTTTGAGGTCTCAATGGTGGACTGCGCCAACGCCATGGTTTTCGTCAAAGCCGAGTCCCTGGGCCTCAAAGGCACCGAGGGCCCCAAGGAATTCGACGGCGACAAGGCCCTTTTGGACAAGCTGGAAGCCATTCGCGGCGCGGCCGCCGTGGCTATGGGCCTGGCCGCCAGCGAGGCCGAGGCCCTGGCCAAAGCCCCGGCCTTCCCCATGCTGGCCGTGGTCAGCCCCCCGGCGGACTACCAGTCCTACAGCACCGGGCAGACGGTGAAAGCCGACAGCGTGTCCTTCGTGGCCCGCAACATGTTCATGCAGGTGCTCCACAAAACCTACGCGGGCACGGGCACCTGCTGCACGGGCGTGGCGGCCTCCATCCCCGGCACGGTGGTGGCTGAGGTGAAAGCCGAGCACCCGGCCTGGGGCAACGGCATCAACATTGGCCACCCCTGCGGGGTCATCGGCGTGGAAGCCGTGGTGGAAAACGGCGAAGTCAAGCGCGCCGCCTTCTCCCGCACCGCCCGCCGCATCATGGAAGGTTCTGTTTTTATACGGTAAGCTTCGGTGAGCTTCGTAACCTCGTCATACCGGCGCAGGCCGGTATCCATGCCTTTCTGGGCCGCTACGGTCAAAAGGCATGGGCCCCGGCCTTCGCCGGGGTGACGGTGTTCGCACGTACGTAACGGCAATAATCTAATGGGATGACTATGGCGGAACGCCTTTTGACATACGACGTGGGCAGCACCTACAGCAAGGTCTCCGCCTTTCAGCGCACCGGCTCCGGCCTGGAATTCCTGGGCCGGGGCCAGCATTCCACCACCCTGGAGGATATCGGGGCGGGCCTGGAAGCGGGCCGCCGCAGCCTGGGGCCGGAGATGCAAACCGCCCTGGAAAACGCCCCCATCCTGGCCTCGTCCAGCGCGGCGGGGGGGCTGCGCATGGTGGCTATGGGCTACATGCCCAAGGTCACGGCCAAGGCGGCCAAGGAAGTGGCCATGAACGCCGGAGCCCGCGTGCTGGAAGTGGTCTCCCACGATGAACCGCCCGAATACCGCCTGGAAGTTTTGCGGGAAATCCGTCCCGACATCATCCTCCTGGCCGGGGGCACTGACGGGGGCGAGAGCGAATCTTTGCTGGAAAACGCGGCCCTCATTGTGCGGGCCAAACTCGCGGCCAAAGTCATCCTGGCGGGCAACGCCGCCGCCCAGCCCCAGGCCGCCAAGATTTTCGACGAGGGCAATGTCCCCTACGTCCGCGTGGGCAACGTCATGCCCACCATTCATGAGCTCAACGTGCGCCCGGCCCGCTCGGCTATCCACGCCGAGTTCATCAAGCAAATTACCCGCGCCCCCGGCCTGGCCCAACTGGCCGAGTTGGTGGAAGGACATGAAGTCGTGCCCACCCCCTCGGCCATCCTCATGGGGGCCGAGCTGCTGGCGGGCGGCACGTACACGCAGGACGGCGTGGGCGGCGTGCTTCTGCTTGACCTGGGCGGGGCCACCACCGATGTGCATTCGGTCATGCCCGATTTGGCCTCCCTGCGGCCCGAAGAGCGCGGCCTGGTCATCAACAACGACAAGCAGGTGGCCTTCCGCACCGTGGAGGGCAACCTGGGCCTGCGCGTCTCGGCCTCCGGCATTGTGGAAACCGTGGGCCCGGCCGGAATCCTGGCCCTGCGCGACCGCCTGGCGGGCCGCGCTGAAACGCCAGCCGCGCCGGAGGAAGCCGAACGGCTGACCCAGTACGCCGCCTTTCTCGAAGCCCACACCGGCCACCTCCCGGCCAACGCCTGGGAGGAAGAGATGGAACCGGCCCTGGCCGCCGCCGCCCTGGAAACCGCCCTGCGCCGCCACGCCGGGTATTGGGTCACGGAATACAACCCCGTGCTGGGCCTGCCGCCGGGCAGCCCCGTGGGCCGCGACCTGCGGGGCATAAAATGGGTTATCGGCGTGGGCGGCTTCTTCACCCACCGGCCCGCCGCAGAAGGCCTCGCGGCGCTGAAAAGCGTTTTCGAAAATCCCGGCTATTCCCTGTTTCCCGAAGCCCCGGAATTCCGCCTGGACAGCAGCTATTTACTATACGCCATCGGCCTTCTGGGCAAAAAACACCCCGATCAGGCCCTCAACTTCGCCAGGCGCTACCTGGAGATGGACAGCTAATTATAGGAGTACGACCATGACCCCGACGCAGACTTTACGCAAACTTTTCAAGGAACGCAAACTGGTGGTGGCCCCCGGCGCCCACGATGCTTTGACCGCCCGAGTCATTGAAAAATGCGGCTTCGAAGCCGTGTATATGACCGGCTACGGCCAGGCCGCCAGCCACTTGGGCCGCCCGGACGTGGGCCTGATCTGCTTTTCGGAAATGCTCGACCGGGCCGCCAACATGGCCGACGCGGTGAACCTGCCCGTCATCGCCGACGCGGACACCGGCTTCGGCAACGCCGTCAGCACCCTCCGCACCGTCCGCGCCTACCAGAAGGCCGGGGTGGCCGCCATTCAGCTTGAAGACCAGGTGGCCCCCAAACGCTGCGGCCACATGGTGGGCCGCGAGGTCGTGAGCAAAGAAGAGATGGTGGGCAAAATCAAAGCCGCTGTCGACGCCCGCTTCGACCCGGATTTCATGATTATCGCCCGCACCGACGCCCGCACCGTCCTGGGCCTGGAAGAAGCCCTGAACCGGGGCCTGGCCTACCAGGAAGCCGGGGCCGACATCATCTTCATTGAGTCCCCGGAAAGCGCCGAGGAAATGAAGGCTATCAACACCACCATCACCAAAAGCTACACCCTGGCCAACATGGTGGAAGGCGGCCGCACCCCGCTGCTCCCGAACAACGAGCTGGAAGCCATGGGCTACAACCTGGTCATCTACCCCACGGCTTCCACCTATGTGACCAGCAAGGCCATGTTCACCCTCATGAACCGCCTGAAGGCCGAGGGCACCACCAAAAACA
>JAITVE010000054.1 GCA_031285975.1 Candidatus Adiutrix sp.
CGCTTTTCCACCTGGGTGACGCCGGTGGGCACCCCCACGATAATTTTGGGGCGGAACAGCCGCCGGTTGGCCCCGGCCATGGCCAGGAAGCCCTGGAGCATTTTTTGGGTGACGTCGAAATCGCCTATCACGCCGCCCTGGAGGGGCCGCACCACTTCCAGCCCCGCCGGGGTGCGCCCCAGATAGCTTTTGGCCTCCCGCCCGATGGCCAGCACCCGGCGGCTGTCGGTATCCAGGGCCACCACGGAGGGCTCGTTGAGCACAATGCCCTTGCCCCGCGCGTAAATCAGGGTGTTGGCCGTGCCAAGGTCAACGGCCAGGCCGCCGGAAAGTGATAAAAGGGACATTTTTTCCATTTCCACGGTCAAGCCGCCGGAGGATGATGGGCGTTAATCCAGAATCGAATGGGGTTCCTCCAGAACCAAAACGCTGGATAAGCGAACGTTGATATCTTCCAAAAATAGAGAGGGCACGGTACAGACCGCTGAAAATGGCCTGGCCCGCCAGTCTACTGACCGCAGTTGCGAAAGGGGCAGAGTGCCGTGAACCGGCAAGCCGTCAGGCAGCCTCATTTCATTTGGCAAGCCTTTTTGGGGGCTCGTAATGGGAACCACCCAACAAAAGCCGGTACGGCTGTTGAAAAGTGTAGCAGAAACCACCAAGGCCGGCCGATAGCCTTTTTGCTCATGACCAAGAGTGGGGGCTAAATCCAGTTTCAGCACTTGTCCCTGGAGCGGCGGCTGCAAACTTACCACACTTCTTCTCCCTTCGGCCCCCCGAAATCAACTTCCGGTGCGGCTTCGGACGTGGCGAAAGAATCCAGGATATCAGCCAGCCGATAGGTTTTGGCCGTCGGTTTTTTAATGAGCAGACCGCCCTCGACCGGGGTAAGTTCCAAGACGTCTCCATCCTGAAGATCAAAGCTGTCGGCTAGCCCACGCGGGATACGAAAACCGAGGCCATCGCCCCAGGCGCTGATTTTAATTTGTTGCATAGCGCATCAGCTCCTTATAAAATTGGTTATTCCTCGTCCGCTTCCGCCAGGGCGATGAGGGCGGTTTCCAGAAGGCGTTCCGGGGTGGAGCCGTCCCGGGGGTAAGAGGCCAGGGCCGGGTAGAGGCCCAGGCCCGCCCGGCCGGCCGAGCCGGTGAGGGGCCAGTTTTCCAGGCTCTTTTTAAATTTGGCGATGAGCGTTTTGGCTTCCGCCGCGTCGGCGGTGGGCGCGGCCAGGGTGAAAACGCCGTAGGAAACGTGCCCCAGCCGCCAGTTGGGGAGCAGGCCCTCTTTCAAGCGGCGGGCGATGGAGCGGAGCAGGTCGGCGGCGGCCTCCTGCCCGTTTTCAGCGGCAAAGGCCCCCAGGCCGGAGGTGGCCAGCACGAACAAATCCACCCCCTCGCCTTTGAGGTCAGCCACTTCCATCAGGTGGTGGAGGCTGTCAATGAAATGGCTGCGGTGGGACAGCCCTGTCTGGGGGTCGAGGTCGTCCATCTCCATGACCTTGCGGATGAGGCGGTCGAGGTGGAACTGGGCGGCCAGGCGGTCGGCCACGCATTCCAGCATTTCCATCTTGTCCGGGTCGAGGCTTTCGCGGTCGCCGCCAGCCAAAATCAGGGAGCCGCGCGGCTGGCCGTTATACATCACCGGCCAGCCGTAAAACGAGCGGAAACCCCGCAGCGGCTCGGTTTTGTGGAAAATAAAGGAGTTGCGGCTGTCGGCCTTGAGCCGGTCGATGGCCAGGGGTTTCAGCTTGGTGTGCAGCCAGCCCGCCAGGCCGGAAGCCAGGGGGTAGCGGCGGGACAGGGATTCCGGCGTGTTGCCGACGGCGGCCACCAGGTGGTAGTTTTTTCGGTCGCCCGTTTTGACCACGGTCAGGAAAGCCCAGGACAGCCCCGCGTATTGGCGGATGAGTTCCAGCGCGGCGGTGAGGCCCCCGCCTTCGTGGTCGGAGCGGGAGAGGCAGAATTCCAGCCCCTGCCAGAGGGCCAGGACATCGTTTTCAGGCGCGCCGCCGCCCTGGGGGAGCGGCGCGGCGCCGTTGTGGAGGCCGGGCTTGGCCGGATTGCGGCTTAAATCCCTCGACATATCGGTCACGGTGGTTCGCCCTTCCCCGCTGGTTCGTTTGACCACGGGCGGCTTGAAGACGCGCCGCCAAACCCTGGTTATGCTGTCGCCGAATTGCATTAATAATTTTGCGCTCTTATCCGTAAAAAAATACCGCTGTTTGGAATCAACCGCCAGCACCCCGTAAATGGACGGCAGGGGCACGGCCATGAACGACTTGATGTTTTCATCGCGGGTGTAAAACAAGAGCCGGTCGGATTCAAAGCTGACCTGATCCACATTGACCGGCCGCGCATTTTTATAGGCCCAGCCCAAAAGCCCCTGCCCCGGATAAATCAGCGTTTCAGGGTCGATATGCCCCGAAAGGCTGCGGAAGGCCCGCATCCGCAACGGCTGCCCGGCCCGATCCGCCGAGAACAACACCACGCTGAACGCGTCGAGATTGTTGAGGCACAAATCGACCAAATTCTGCACTTCCAGGTCAACCCCCAAATGGGGAACCCTGGGAACCGAAGCGGCCCGCAGGGCCGGTTTTTGATAGGCTGTAGAGAGACTAGACGGCACCGTTACTTCAACCCGCATGTATTTTTTTCATCATAACACATTATGGCCCGTCTTAAAACCATTAAACCACAAATTGTGGTGGCTTCGCGGCGAAATTAGTACGGGGCAGAGCCCATACTAATCCAGATTCTTAGCCCATTACCGATATAACTCAGGAAACTTCTGGTACATATAACGGCGGGCCTTACTAGTCGCCTCACCGGCTGTTTTTGAGCACACAACATCCTCTGCCCACCCGCGCAGTTCGGCATACTCGGCCATGCGGATGATGCGTTTTATTTTGGGGATGGCGGCGGGGGGCATGGAGAGCTGCTCGGCCCCGAGGCCGACCAAAATGGGGGCGGTGGTCATACCGGCGGCCATGTCGCCGCAGATGGAGACGGGGGTGCCGGTCTCGCGGCCCGCCTCCAGGATGGCTTGAATCATGCGGAGGATGGCCGGGTGGAGGGGCTGATACATTTCGGCCACTTCGGGGTCGCCGCGGTCCACGGCCAGGGAGTATTGGATGAGGTCGTTGGTGCCCACGGAAAAGAAGGCGGCTTCTTCGG